>JBFKGB010000216.1:0-6390 GCA_041633535.1 Euzebya sp.
CGTCCTCCTCGTCACCCAGCAGGTGGGCGGGGATGTCGGGCGTCCGGGCAGCGACGGACGTGCGTGGCACGCCGTCGACCCCGCACTGCGGGCACTGGCGCTGCCACTCCGGTAGCTCGCGGCCGCAGCTGGGGCAGGCGATCAGCTCCAGGTCGACGGTCAGGCCGAAGCCGCCCGGCAGCTGCTCATCGCCCTTCTTCGGGTCATTGGTGACGAATCCCATGCGTCCCAGCGTACGTGTGGGACGAGCCACCGAGCGACACCGACGGGGTTACCGTGGACGGCATGTCTGCCACCAGCGACCAGTACCTCCCCGCGGTCCTGGCCCACGCCGGGCCGCACCTGACCGTGCCCCAGGGATGGCCGCTGGCCTGCGAGGGTGACGTCGGCTCGACCGCCTACGTGGTGATCAGGGGCACCCTGCTGGCGCAGCGCGACGGCCGGGAGATCGGCAGGATCGGCCCGGGCGAGCTGGCGGGCGAGCTGGCGCTGCTGCGCGGCGAGCGACGCAACGCCTCGCTGACCGCGGCGACGCCGGTCGAGGTCATCGCACTGGACGCAGCCGCCTTCGCGCTGCACCGCGAGCGCTGCCCCGCCCTGCAGGCGCACCTGGACCGCGCCGACCTGCTGCGCTGATCGCCCCCGGGAACGGCCGAGCCGGATCCACCATGGTGGATCCGGCTCGGTGATCAACATCCACCATGGTGGATGTTGATCAGCGTGGTGCTACTTGAACTCGGGCTTCACGCGGTCCTCGGGGTTGAACGTCAGGCCGGCCGGGACCTCGCTGGCGTCGAACACCCAGGCGGTCTGTGCCTCGTTGTAGGAGTCGATCTGCAGCGTGACCGTCCGCTCCTTCTCACCGTCGCCGTCCTCGGTGACGTACTTCAGGCCCGGGAAGCTGAACGTGGTGGACTCCGACGCGCCGGTGTCGCTGACGGTGAAGAACGGAGTGATGTCGCCGTCGAAGACGACCGTGCCGTCGATGGTCAGGATCGCCACCAGCTGCGGCGCGGTGACGCTGCCGCCGGCGCCACCCAGCAGGCGGTGCAGCTCGACGGCCACGGTGTCGAGGTTGCCGGTGAAGGTGCCGCTCCAGATGGCCGAGGCCGTCGGCTGACCGGTCGGGCCGGTGCCGGACAGGAGGTTGTCGTAGAACCCGCAGCCGCCACCCGCCGTGAAGGAGGTGCTGGGGGCGGTGGTGTCCCACGACGGGCTCTGGCCGTTGACCACGGCGTCGACGTTGGCCAGCTTGTTGGGGCTGTCGCAGTGGAAGAAGACCTGCTCGGTGCGCAGGGTCGGCTCGATGGTGGTCTGGGCCCCGGCGGGGACGGCGACGACGGCGAGGAGCAGCGCGATGGCTGCGATGACGGTGTGGCGCATGGTGGAGGCTCTCCGGATCGTGAACGTGGTTCTCGACCCGTTCGACGCCGCGTCACCGGTCTCCTGCCCCTCCTCGGTCAGTCCTCGTACAGCTGCGCCGGGGTGATGACCCCCTGCCCGGTACGGGCCACGACGTCCACCGCCTGGGGTGGTGCGGCCAGCCCGCGTCTGATGCGGTCCGACCAGACCGCCGCGTCCACGCCCGCCGCCCAGTGGGTCGACACCGCATGCAGCACGTGCGGGCCGTCCACGGCCATCACGTCGACGACGTCCTCGCCGGGGCCACCCCACCACTCGCCGCAGGCGACGCCCGTCCGGTTCGCCAGCCAGTCGGTGACGATCCCGCGCAGCGCCGCGCCCTGCGAGGCCGCGATGCGGTCGGCGGCCCGGCGCAGCACGGCGGCGCCGCGTCCCAGCTCGAAGGAGTCGCGGTGGGGCAGCACCACCCCCAGCCACAGCCGCAGGAAGGGGTCCCGCACCTGGTAGCGCACGCGCTTGGTGCGACGGGGGTCCTCGCCCACCGGGGTGATGCGGTCCAGCAGCCCCAGCCGCTCCAGCGCCGACAGGGCCTCGCTGGTCGTCGCCGGGGCCAGCCCCGCGCGGTCGCGGATGGTGGTGAACGACCCGGCGTCCAGCGCCACCAGCTCGAGCACCCGTGCTGCGGCCGACCCGGGGGTCAGCTCCTGCAGCACCACGGTCCCCTCGTCGCCCAGCGGCGCGCCCGGACCGTCCAGCAGCTCGGCCAGGTTGGTCGCCGCGTCGTGCCGGGGGTCCCACAGCGACAGGTACCGCGGCATCCCACCCAGGGTGACGTAGGCCTCGAGCCACACCTCCGGATCCGACCCGCCGACCAGCAGCGGGGCGTGGCGCCAGCTGAACGGCGCCAGCCGCAGGTGCATGTCGGGACGCCCGAACAGGGGCGCGTCGCTGGCCACCAGCTCCTCCATCAGACCCACGTGGCTGCCCGCGAGGATGATCGACAGGTTGCTGTCGCCCCGGTGGTCCCAGCGGGCCTGCAGCGTGGACGGCAGCGAGGTGTCGGACTCGCACAGGTAGGGGAACTCGTCCAGCACCAGCAGGATCGGCTCGTCGGCGGCCCGCGCGATCAGGTAGCCCAGCGCGGCGTCCCACGACTCCAGGTGGCCGAGGTCCAGCAGGTCCCCGGGGACGGGTGGTGCGATCTGGCGGATCCGCTCCTCGAGGCGCCGCATCGCCTCGGCGACGGGCGCACGGGTGCCGGGCAGGAAGATCGCCCGGTGCCGCGAGGCGAAGGTGTCCAGCAGCGCGGTCTTGCCGACGCGGCGGCGACCGCTGACGACGGCCATCCCGGGCGAGCACGCCCGATCCAGGGCACGCAGTTCTTGTTCACGGTTGACGAACTTCGGCATGGCCGAAGTTTGGCATAACCGATCAAGTGTAGGAGGGAGGTGTGACATCGGGTCCGGTGTGGTGGAGTACCGGCAGAGCCGACCGCACGTACAGGGGAGTGCCGCCATGCCCAACATGACCGACTACGAGGCAACCCGGGCCTCGTTCCGCCTGGAGGTGCCCGAGCGCTTCAACGCGGTGACCGACATCGTGGACGCCCGGGCACGGACCCAGCCGGATGCCCTGGCGCTGCGGATGCTGAGCCCCGACGGGCGGGACGCGACCGACCACTCCTTCGCCGACCTGCGGGACTCCTCGATGCGGATGGGGCACGTCCTGGCCGACCTGGGGGTGGGGAAGGGCGACCGGGTGTTCGTCATGCTCCCGCGCGTCATCGGCTGGTACGACACGGTCCTGGGGGCGATCCGCCTGGGCGCGATCCCGATGCCGGGGACGACACAGCTGAAGGGCAAGGACATCGTCTACCGGATCAACCGGGCGGGGGCCACGGTCGCGGTGACCGACCCGGACGGGGCGGCGGTGATCCAGGCCGTCCGCGAGGAGTGCCCCACGCTGCAGCACCTCCTCGTCGTGGGCGGCGAGGCGGACGGCTGGATCGACGGTGACGCCGCACAGGCTGCGGCGTCGACGGACCCCCTCCCCACGGACATCACCGCGTCGGCCGACCCGATGCTGATCTACTTCACCTCGGGCACCACCGGGAACCCGAAGATGGTCCTGCACACCCACGCCTCCTACGGCATCGGGCACCAGATCACCGCGCGGTTCTGGCAGGACCTGGGTCCTGGCGACGTCTTCTGGGGGGTCTCGGACACCGGGTGGGCCAAGGCCGCCTGGTCCAAGCTGTTCGGCCAGTGGGCCATGGGCGCGACCGTGGTGGCCTGGAACGCACAGGGCAAGCCCGACTTCGAGCAGATGCTGCGGATGATCACCGACCACGGCGTCACCGTGTTCTGCGCCCCACCGACCATCTACCGCAACCTCGTCACGCTGGACCTGTCCGGGCACGACTTCTCGGCCCTGCGGCACTGCCTGGCCGCCGGCGAGGCGCTGAACCCCGACACGTTCAACGCCTGGAAGGCGGCCACGGGCACCGAGATCCACGACGGCTACGGCCAGACCGAGACGGTGAACCTGCTGGCCAACTACCCGTGCATGCCCAAGAAGCCCGGGTCCCTGGGGAAGCCCACACCCGGCTTCGACGTCGTGGTCGTCGATGCCGACGGCCGCCCGCTGCCGCCCGGCAACGAGGGGCAGATCGCGGTGCGCGTGAAGCCCGAGCGGCCGGTGGGCCTGTTCGTGGAGTACTGGCAGGACGAGGAGGCCACCGCCGCCGCCCACGTCGGTGACCACTACCTGACCGGTGACCGGGCCCACGTCGACACCGACGGCTACTTCTGGTTCGTCTCCCGCGACGACGACGTGATCATCTCGGCGGGCTACCGGATCGGCCCGTTCGAGGTCGAGAGCGTCATCATCGAGCACCCGGCGGTCCAGGAGGTCGCCTGCATCGGGGTCCCCGACGACGAACGGGGGCAGGTCGTCAAGGCCTTCGTCGTGCTGACCCCGGGGACGACGGCGACCCCCGAGCTGGCCGAGGAGATCAAGGCGCACGTGAAGGCCAACACCGCGCCCTACAAGTACCCCCGCCAGATCGAGTTCATCACCGACCTGCCCAAGACCGTCTCGGGCAAGGTCCGCCGGGTGGACCTGCGCACGGCCTGACCGGCCGACAGCGGCCCGATGGGGCCGAAGTGCCCTGTCCGGCCCTGCGCTGCATCGATACGCTGCCGCCTCAGGTGGAAGGAGCCCCATGGCCCAGGTGGAAGCGAACGTCCTCCTCGTCGAGGACGATCCCGCAGCACGCGTGCTGATCTCGGCACGCCTCGCCGAGGCCGGCCTGGCGGTCGAGACGGTCGGGACCACCTACGACGCGGTGGAGGTGCTGGGCCAGCGTGCCGACGCCTTCGACGTGGTCGTCATCGACCTGGTCCTGCCCGACACCGAGGGCGCCACCACCCTGAGCAGCGTGCTGGAGGCCTGCGCACTGCCCGTCGTGGTCCACAGCGGGTCCGTGGACCCCTCGACCGGTCCTGACCTGATCCTGCGCGGTGCGGCGCGGTTCGTCGCCAAGGACGACCCTGATCCGCAGGCACTGGTCCGGTCGGTGCTCAGCGCATCGGCCCTGTCACCCCGGGTCCCGCCGGTGCTGCCCAGCGGGGTCACGACCGATCCCGGCCGGGCCGAGCTGTCGGAGCTCGCCGGTCGGGCGCTGGACCTGCTGATGGAGGCCGTGCCCATGGGGGCCTGGATGTTCACCCGGATCAGCGGGACGGAGTGGACGGTGCTGCAGGTCCGCGGCGACGGCTACACGCAGCTGCGCCCCGGGGTGTCCTTCGCATGGCCGGACACCGTGTGCTCGCGCATGGTCGCGGGCGCGGGCCCCCAGGTCGTGCCCCGGATCGCCGAGGAGCCGGCGTTCCGTCAGGCGCCGATCCTGGACGCCCTGCCGGTGGGCCGCTACGTCGGCACCCCCCTGGCGGTGGACGGCGTCGGCCTGGTCGGCACCCTCTGCGGCATCGACCCGGCACCCGCCGACGACGACATGGACCTGGCGCAGACCCTGGTGCCGGCGGTGGGGCAGATGCTGTCCAGCGCGATCGCGCTGGACATCGAGCGGGACCGGCTGCGGCGCCGGCTGGGGCTGGCCGACGTCGCCACCCGCACCGACGCCCTGACCGGCATGCCGAACCGTCGCGCGTTCGACCTGCGCTTCATCCTGCACCACGGCGAGTCGGACTGGGCGGCCTCGATCGCCGTGATCGACTTGAACGGGCTGAAGACCGTCAACGACCGGGAGGGGCACTCGGCCGGCGACCGCCTGATCACCACGGCCGCCCAGGCGCTGCAGTCCGCGCTGCGCCCGGACGAGACGGCGTTCCGGATCGGTGGTGACGAGTTCGCGGTGCTCGCCACCGACGTCACCGACGAGCAGCTGCCCGCCTTCCTGGACCGTCTGCGTCAGGCGCTGCGGCAGGCCGGCGTGTCGGCCGCGGTCGGCGGCGCCACCAGGCGTCCAGGGCAGCCGCTGCAGGACGTCCTCGCGGCCGCGGACTCGCTGATGTACGCCGTGAAGGGCGGCGGGACCACCCCCCGCTGACCGCGGGTCGCGGACGGTGCCACGTCAGGTGATCAGGATCCACCATGGTGGATCCTGATCACCCATCGACGGCTCAGCCGGCGGCCAGCCCCAGCATGTTCTCCAGCAGCGTGTAGCCGGTGTAGGTCACGGCGTAGTTCTGCAGGCCGTAGGGGTGGAAGAACGCCTCGGTCGGCTCGGGCAGCAGGGCGCCGAGGAACAGCAGGTTGCCCTCGCCCAGCGGCAGCTGACCGTAGATGGTCCGGCCGCTGCCGTTGGTGCCAGCCGTCATGCCGCCGGCAGCCGACCACGCCGACGTCGCGACGGTCCAGTTGGGGGCGGCGTTGGCGTTGTCCGGGTAGCCGATCGGCACCACGTCGTAGGTCTGGCTGGCCACGCCACGCAGGTTGGCGTTCAGCGGGCTGTCACCGGTGAAGTCGACGTAGCCGACGTTGCGGTTGGTCCGGGCGACGTCGGTC
>JBFKGB010000217.1:0-6362 GCA_041633535.1 Euzebya sp.
AACACCGCACGCTCCAGCCACACCGCCGTGGACTCATAGGCCCACCCCTCACCGCCGTAGGCGATGCCGAACTGCACCAGGTGGCTGAACTCGTGGGCCGCCGTGGACTCCAGCGCCACCGTCGGGTCCGGACCGAAGCCGACGTAGTCGTTGTCCAGGACCAGGTAGCCGTGCACCGACTGGCAGGTCCTGCACACCGCCGAGGCGTCGACCGTGGCGTAGCCGTAGGCCTCGCGGCCCAGGTCCACCAGGTAGACGTCGACCAGGTCGTTGCCGCCCAGCCCCCCGTCCGACGGCGGCGCGGGCCACCCCAGACGGTCGATCTGGTCGCGCCAGACCTGCTCGAAGACGCGCGCTGCCTGCTTGACGAACGGGATGGTCGCGGCGTCCTCGGTCTGTGAGGTCCAGTGCAGCCGGAAGTGCCGGCTGTCGTAGTGGTGCCGGGCGGACTGCGGCGCGGTGTAGGCGTCGTCGACGTCGGTGTCGGTGTCAGGACGCGCCATCACCCGTGGCGGCGGCGATCCGGACCCCTCGGCGGACGCCACCGGCGGCATGAGCGCCAGCAGGAGCGCCATGACCACGCCGACGCCGACCGGGAGCCTCACCCCCCGATCGTATCGTCGCGGGCCGATCCACCATGGTGGTCTGCGGTGAGCAGCATCCACCATGGTGGATCCTGATCACACCGCGGCGTCGACCGTCTGACGGGCCGAGCGACGGTGGCCGGTCTGGTAGGACTCGATGTCGAAGCGGGCCAGGCGACGCTGGAAGTCCCGGACCGGCCCCGGGTAGATGGTGTCGTTGATCCCGGCCTCGTTCAGGTACCAGGACCCGCAGCCGGCGGCCCACACCAGGCTCTCGTGCCGGCGGGCCATCTCGGCGGCGAACGCGTCGGCCGCAGCCTCCGTGGGCGCCAGCCAGCTGGCGGCGCCGGTGCGCAGGTACTCCAGCGCCTGGACGACGTAGTCGGCCTGGGCCTCGGCCATCAGGACCACCGAGTTGTGGCCGGTGCCCGTGTTCGGTCCGAGGAGGAAGAACAGGTTGGGGAAGTTGGGGGTGGTGGTGCCCATGTGGGCGTTCGCCGCCGGCGACCACTGCTCATCCAGCTTCACGCCGCCCTGGCCGACGACCTCCATCGGTGCCCAGAAGTGGTGGGGGTCGAAGCCGGTGGAGTACACGATCACGTCCAGCTCGACGTCGGTTCCGTCGTCCAGGCGCACACCGGTGGGGGTCACCTCGGCGATCCCGGTCGTCTGCACGTGGACGTCGTCCCGGTTCAGGGTCGGGTACCAGGTGTTGGAGAACATCAGCCGCTTGCACCCGGGCGTGAGGGTGGGGGTGACCGCCGCCCGCAGCTCGGGGTCGTCGATGCCCTTGCGGATGTTCCACCGGCCCATGGCCTCGGCCCGCTTCTCGGCCGCCTCGTCCCGGGCCAGGACCCGCCACACGACGTGCTCGACGGTCGTGTTCACCAGACCGCGGATCGCCTTCTGCGCGCCGGGGACGTTGCGCAGGACGAACCGCTCGAGCGGGCTGAAGGTGCGCTCCGCGCGGGGCAGCACCCAGGAGGGGGTCCGCTGGAAGATGGTCAGCTCGGCGACCTCCTCGGCGATCGTCGGGACGATCTGGACCGCCGAGGCACCGGTGCCGACGACACCGACGCGCTTGCCACGCAGGTCGACGTCGGGGTCCCACTGGGCGGAGTGGAAGGAGGGTCCCTCGAAGGAGCTGATCCCCGGGATCGACGGCATCACCGGACGGGACAGCGGGCCGACGGCGTTGACGACGACCTCGGCGTCGAGGGTCGCACCGCTCTCAAGCGTGATGTGCCAGCAGGCGTCCTCGTCGCTCCACACCTGACGGGCGACCCCGTCGCCGAGGATGGCGTGGCGACGCAGGTCGTGCTTGGCGACGACGTCGAGGATGTACTCAAGGATCGCCGGCTGGTGGGAGTAGAAGCCGGGCCAGTCGTACTGCTCGCCCGCCAGGGAGTACAGGTGGGAGGGGACGTCGCAGGCGCACCCGGGGTAGATGTTGTCGCGCCAGGTCCCCCCGAACTCCTGGGCCCGGTCGATGATCGTGATGCCGTCGCCGTGGCCGGCGCGCTTCAGTGCGAGCGCCATCGCGATGCCGCTGAAGCCGGCGCCGACGATGGCGACCCGGACGGGCGTGGTCGAGGTGGACGGGGCGGCGGCGGAAGTGGAGGGATGCATCAGACCTCGATCATGCACCATCGAATGGTGGCGAGTAAAAGCGGCGGGGGTGGGCGGGTGTCCGCGAGGGCGGCGTCATGGCGCTCAACGACGGTGCTGTCCGTGGGTGACGACCGCGGCGGGCGTCCACCCCACCGGGTCGTCGTGGAGGGGGTCGGCGGGCCAGGCGACCAGGTCAGCGGTGTGGCCCGGCCGCAGCGCACCGCTGCGCTGGTCCGTGCCGACGGCGCGGTGACCGCCGATCGTGGCCGCGTGCAGCGCGGTGCGGCGGTCGATGCCCAGGCCACCGTGATGGGCAGCCGCGGCCAGCACCGCACCCCAGGGGTCCATCGGGGTGACGGGGGAGTCGGAGGAGAAGCACATCGGTGTGCCCTCCGCGCCGAACCAGCTGAACGGGTTGGTGCCGTCGGCGGTCGGGCGTCCGAAGCGGTGCTCGTACAGCCCCGACGGGCCGTTCCAGGTGGCGTCGAAGGCCGGCTGCAGGCTGGCCGTCACCCCCAGCCGGGCCATGGTGGCGACGTCGTCACGGCTGATCATCTCTGCGTGCTCGATGCGGTGCCGGGCGGCCCGCACCGCCGCGGGACCGCAGCGCTCGGCGGCCTCCCGCAGGCAGCGGACCGCCTGGCTGGTGGCGCGGTCGCCGATCGCGTGCACCCCGGCGCCGACCCCGGCGCGGGTGGCGCGCACGAACAGGTCGACGACGACCTCGTCGTCGTGGAACAGCTCGCCGGACGCCAGGCCGCCCTCGTTCGTGGTGTAGGGGACGTGGGTGGCGGCGGTGCACGACCCGATCGAGCCGTCCAGGAACAGGTCGCCGCCAGGGCGCAGGGGTCCGTCCGGCAGCGTCTGCGGCACCGGGTCGATCGCGGCCCAGTAGGTGTGGACCGTGATCGGCCAGCCACCGGTCGCCCACGCCATCGCGTCCTCCAGGCTGCCCAGCCCGGGGATCCCCATCTCGTGCACCGACGTGATCCCCAGGTCGATGGCGCGCTGGCAGGCGGCGGCGCGGGCGCCGTCGACCGCCCGGGGGCTCAGCGCGTCGGTCATCGCGCGCTGCGCACGCGCCCCCGCCTCCTCCAGCAGCCAGCCGGTCGGCCCCGACCTGTCACGGACGACGTCCCCCTCGACCCCCGTCAGGTCCAGGCGCTGCAGGGTCGTGCGGTCGACCAGGCAGGAGTGCCCGTCGATGCGGGTCAGCACGACCATCCGGCCCGGTGCCGCCTCGGCCAGCTCGTCCGCGGTCGGTGGCCGCCCCTCGGGCCAGCCGAGGTCGTCCCAGCCGCTGCCGTGGATGACCGGCTGGTCGTGGGCCGCGGCGTGGGTGCGGACGGCGGCGATGACGGCGGCGGCCGAGCCGCAGGCGGTCAGGTCCAGCCCGCTGGCCAGCAGACCGGTCGCGGTGGAGTGCACGTGGGCGTCCACGAAGCCGGGGGTCAGCCACACCTCCCCGAGGTCGACCACCTGAGGTGTGCCGGGTGCCGCCGCCGGGTCCGCCCCCGTCCAGGTGATCGTGTCACCCTCGACCAGGACCGCCCGGTGCGTGGGGTCGACCCCGCCCAGGTCGGTCAGCGCCCGCCCGACGTAGAGGGTCGCCCGCGCAGCCGGACCGTCGGTCACGCGACCCGACGGGCCAGCCCGGTGCCCAGGGGACGGAAGTCGATGTCAGGGTGGTCCTTCACGGCCTTGTCCAGCGCCACGCTCGAGGCGAACAGGGCCAGGTGCGCACCCTTGGAGTCGGTCACGACCATGGTCTTGAACTGCCCGCGCAGCGCCGGCACCGCGTCGGCGTCGATGGCCCGGGCGACCTCCCACGGCAGCGCCTGCATGCGGACGGGGGCGCCGAACTCGTGCTCGAAGCGGTGCTCGGCGACCTCGAACTGCAGCTGGCCGACGCCGGCGAGGATCGGCTCGGCGTCGCCGAACTCGGGCCGACGCAGGACGTGGATGACGCCCTCCTCGTCCAGCTGCACCAGCCCCTTGCGGAACTGCTTGGCCTTCGCGGTGTCGGCGACACGCACCGACATGAACTTCTCGGGCGCGAAGGTCGGGATCGGCGGGTAGGTCACCGGCTGCTCGGTGTACAGCGTGTCGCCGGGGACCAGGTCCGCGGCGTTGACCAGACCGACGATGTCACCGGCGACGGCGACGTCCACGGTGTTGCGGTCCGCGGCGAACAGCTGGTGGGCGTACTTCAGCTGGTAGGTCCGGCCGGTGCGGGCCAGCGTCGCCGCCATGCCACGCTCGAACGTGCCCGAGTTCACGCGCACGAAGGCCATGCGGTCGCGGTGGCGCGGGTTCATGTTGGCCTGCACCTTGAAGACCTGGCCGCTGAACGGGGCGTCGACGGGCTGGACCTCGGCGTCGGCGGGCTCGTGCACGATCGCGGGCCCGGGGGAGGGGGCCAGACCGGCGAACCCCTCCAGCAGCAGACGGACACCGAAGTTCTGCAGCGCGGAGCCGAAGAACACGGGGGTCTGGCGACCGGCCATGAAGGCGTCGTGGTCCAGCTGCCGGTCCTCGAGGTCCAGCAGCTCCAGCTCCTCCGCCGCCGCCTCCCAGCGGTCGAGCGGGCAGTCCCCGGGGTCGGCGTCTGCGAACGGCTCGCTGGTCTCCTTGCCCTGCTTGGCACCGTGGTGGGTGCGGTCGTAGCGGATCAGCTCGCCATCGCGTCGGTCCACGATACCCGCGAAGTCCTGCCCGTCGGCCACCGGCCAGGTGATCGGGACGGGCTCCAGACCGATCTGCTCGGCGATGTCGTCGAGCAGCCCCAGCGGGGCCAGCCCGGGCCGGTCGCACTTGTTGACGAACGTCACGATCGGCAGGCCGCGGTCGGCGCAGACCTTGAACAGCTTGAGCGTCTGCGGCTCCAGGCCCTTGGCGATGTCCAGCACCATCACCGCGGCGTCCGCGGCGCACAGGGTGCGGTAGGTGTCCTCGGAGAAGTCGGCGTGACCCGGCGTGTCCAGCAGGTTGAAGCGCCAGTCGTCGTAGGCGAAGTGCAGGACGGTGGAGGAGATCGAGATCCCGCGCTCCTGCTCCAGCTTCATCCAGTCGCTGCGTGCGGCACGCGCCACGCGTCGTGACTTCACCGCGCCCGCCTCGCCGACCGCACCGGCGTACAGCAGGAACTTCTCCGTCAACGTCGTCTTCCCGGCGTCGGGATGCGAGATGATGGCGAACGTCCGCCGGCGCCTGACAGCGTCGTTGAATGCGGTGGGGGTGAGGGTGGACATCGTGACCTCCCCAATCTGCCAGCGCGCACCGTTGTCTGCGACGGGACAGGCGGGTAGTACAGACTGACCACCAGCGACACAGCGACCCTAGGACGACAGACATGAGCACCCGAACCATCGACCGCGTCAAGAAGAAGGCCCGCAACCTCACCGAGGAGGACCGTCGCGAGGCCGCCGCCAAGGAGGCCCGTCGCCGCTGGGAGGAGGTCCGCTCCACCATCGCCAGCACCGCCGACCACGTCTCCGACGTCGCGGAGGAGCAGTGGGGGCACGCCCGCGACGCCGCCAGCCCGACCGTCAAGCGCATCCGCCAGAAGGCTGCCGACGTGATCGAGACCGACCTGGACTGGCTGCGCCACGAGCTGTCCGACGTCTCGGGCGAGGTCGGCCGCAACCTGCTGTCCCTGGGGTCCGACGTCAAGGACGCCAGCCGGGCCGAGGCGAACCGGATCATCGCCGCTATCCACGACAACGCCGAGAAGGCGCGTGAGGAGGAGCGCAAGCGTCGTGTACGCGCCCTGGTCGGCTGGACCGCCTTCGGCATGGTCGCCGGTGCGGTGCTCGCCATCCAGTTCGGTCCGAAGCAGACCGAGGTCGAGGTCACGGCCGTCGAGGGTCCCGTCGAGGGGCAGGACGGCCTGACCGACGAGCAGCCCACCAGCGACGCCGACGCCACCCTGACGGACGGCTGAGCCCGTCCATGCTCGTCTACGAGACGCGCACCCGGATCGCGGCGCCCGCCGAGACGGTGTGGCGCATCCTGACCGACGGCCCCGGCTACACCGACTGGGACAACGGCGTGGTGCGCGTCGACGGGTCGATCAGCGACGGGCAGCGGATCAAGGTGTACTCCGAGATCGACCCGAGGCGGGCGTTCCCGGTCACGGTGGGGGACTGGCAGCCCCCCACCGGCATG
>JBFKGB010000218.1:0-6340 GCA_041633535.1 Euzebya sp.
ACCCGCCGGCCCTGCCGTGGTCGGCCGGCCACCGCGGGGTCGACCTGGCGGCCGCGCCCGGGGACCCGGTGCGCGCCGCCCTGCCCGGCCGGGTGCGCTTCTCCGGCCCGGGGGTCGGCGTCGGCTGGGTGACGGTGGACCACGGCGGGGGGCTGGCCACCACCTACGGCGCGCTGGGACAGCGCCCGCCCGCCGGCACCGCCGTCGACGCGGGGGCCGTCATCGGGCGGCTGGACGGCGCGCACCTGGACTGGGGGGCCCGGCTGGACGGGCGCTACATCGACCCGCTGCGACTGCTGCGGCGCTGGCACCCGACCCTGGTCCCGGTGGGGGAGCAGGGGCTCCTGTGACACCTGCGCTTGACTGTTGGCTCTTGTCCTCCCCAGGGAAAGACGCGGCAGGCAGGAGGCGGAATGGCAGCGTCCCCGCCGTCGCGTGTACCCTCTGGGGCCTGCCTGCCCCGCAACGTCATGGGGGTGGGCATGCACGGCTGCCACCAGCACACCGCCGGTGGGCGCCACACCATCACACAGCACGCGGCCGGGCCTGCGGTCCACCCACTCGGGTGGAGGCCCACCGGTCAGCGTCCCCCAGGGGGCGTCTCCGGCACGTGTGCGAGGCCGAACCGCGAACCGAGGAGAAACGAACATGAGCGTCGTCAGCGTGCGACAGTTGCTGGAAGCCGGTGTCCACTTCGGGCACCAGACCCGTCGTTGGAACCCGAAGATGAAGCGGTACATCTTCGGCGAGCGCAACGGCATCTACATCCTGGACCTGCAGCAGACCGTCGGTCTGCTGGAGAAGGCCTACCACTTCGTCGAGGACACGGTCGCAGGCGGTGGCACCGTCCTGTTCGTCGGCACCAAGAAGCAGGCGCAGGAGGCCGTGGAGCAGCAGGCGCTGCGCGTCGGCATGCCCTACGTCAACTTCCGCTGGCTCGGCGGCATGCTGACCAACTTCGAGACCATCAAGACCCGTCTGACGCGTCTGCGTGAGCTCGAGGACATGGTCAACGACGGCACCATCGAGCTGCTGACCAAGAAGGAGGGTCTGCTGCTGACCCGCGAGCTGGACAAGCTCCAGCGCAACCTCGGCGGCATCCGCTCCATGACCAAGCTGCCGTCGGCCATCTGGGTCGTCGACACCGTCAAGGAGCACATCGCGGTCCAGGAGGCCAACCGTCTGGGCATCCCCGTCGTCGCCGTCGTGGACACCAACTGTGACCCCGACATCATCGACTACGTCATCCCTGGCAACGACGACGCGATCCGTTCCGGCGCGCTGCTGACCCACCTGATGGCCGACGCCTGCGCCGCCGGCTACGCCCGCCGTGCCAGCCGTTCCTCCGAGGACGTCGTGGCCGAGCAGGCCGCTGCGGCCGCCAAGACCTCCACCCCGGCAACCGAGGCCGCGCCGGCCCCGTCCGAGCCGGCCGCCGAGCCCCTCGCCGAGTGGGAGATCGCCCTGCAGCAGGAGGAGGCCGCATCGGCCGCCGCCGCTGCCGTCGAGGACACCGGTGCCGTCGAGGGCGCCGACGTCGACCCCACCCCGGCCGACGCCCAGGACGCCTGAGCCACGGACGCACCCGGCGCGGGACGCGATCCGTCCCGCGCCCACCAACCCACACCGTGAAGAGGAAAGCACGCATCACATGAGCGACATCCAGCTCAAGGCCGCCGACGTCAAGGCCCTCCGCGAGGCCACCGGCGCCGGCATGATGGACTGCAAGACGGCCCTCATCGAGGCCGGGGGTGACTTCGACAAGGCCGCCGACATCGTGCGGCTGAAGACCGGCCGCAAGGCCGAGGCGCGCGCCGGGGACCGGACCGCCAACGAGGGCATCGTCCACGCCTACCTGCACGCCCCCACCCCGGGCATCCCCGCCAAGATCGGCGTCATGCTGCAGCTGCACTGCGAGACCGACTTCGTCGCGAAGGAGGACTCCTTCAAGACCCTCGCGCAGGACATCGCCCTGCACATCGCCGCGGCCAAGCCCGTCGCGGTCAGCGAGGACCAGGTCGACGAGGCCATGGTCGAGAAGGAGCGCACCTTCGCCCGCCAGCAGGCGGTCGAGGAGGGCAAGCCCGAGAACATCATCGAGAAGATCGTCGAGGGCCGTGTCGCCTCGCTGCTGAAGGACCAGGTCCTGCTGAACCAGCCGTTCGTCAAGGACCCCTCCAAGACGATCAAGGACCTCATCACCGAGGCCAGCGCGCGCACCGGTGAGAAGATCGAGGTCGGCCGCTTCGAGCGGTTCCAGATCGGCTAGGACGCCAGACACCACGACGCCCGTCCCCCTGCGGGGGCGGGCGTCGTCGTGTGACCCGCGGGCGGGGATACCCTTCGCCCCGAGCTGCCCCGACCAGAGAGTGATGAGATGACATCCCAGTACCGCCGTGTCCTGCTGAAGCTGTCCGGCGAGACCTTCGCCGACGAGCACACCGCGATCTCGCCGGAGATCATCGGCTCCTTCGCCGACCAGCTGGTCGAGGTCGCCAAGGCCGGTGTCGAGATCGGCGTCGTCGTCGGTGGCGGCAACATCCTGCGCGGCGCCTCGCTGTCCAAGACGGGGATGGAGCGCTCCAGCGCCGACCACATGGGCATGCTGGCCACCGTCATCAACGCCCTCGCGCTGCAGGACGCCTGCGAGAAGCGCGGCGTCGCGACGCGGGTCATGTCGGCGGTCGCGATGCAGGAGCTCGCCGAGCCCTACATCCGTCGGCGTGCCGTCCGTCACCTGGAGAAGGGCCGGATCGTCATCTTCGCCGCCGGTCTGGGCGCCCCGTACTTCTCGACCGACACCGCCGCCGCGCAGCGTGCCCTGGAGATCAACGCCGAGGCGATCCTGAAGGGCACGAAGGTCGACGGGGTCTACGACGCCGACCCGGCCACGAACCCCGACGCGGTGAAGTACGAGACCCTCGACTACATCACCGCGCTGCAGGACGGGCTGAAGGTGATGGACGCGACCGCCATCTCGCTGTGCATGGACAACGCCCTCCCCATCATCGTGTTCAACATGCTGACGGAGGGCAACATCAAGCGCGCCGTGTCGGGCGAGGCCATCGGCACCGTCGTCCGCTGACGTGCACACTGTGGACAACCGTTTGGAAGGAAGGGCCAGGGCGTGATCGACGACATCCTTGACGAGGCCGAGCTGAAGATGGAGGACGCGGTCGACCACACGCGGCAGGAGTTCTCCCGCATCCGCACCGGTCGGGCGAACCCGACCCTGCTGACGGACCTGCGCGTCATGTACTACGACGCGCCGACCCCGCTGCAGCAGATCGCCGGCGTCACCGCGCCCGAGGCGCGCGTGCTGCTGATCTCGCCCTACGACCGTGGCGCCCTCGGCGACATCGAGAAGGCCATCCTGTCCAGCGACCTGGGCCTGAACCCGTCCAACGACGGCAACGTGATCCGCGTCGTCTTCCCCGAGCTGACCGGTGACCGCCGCAAGCAGTTCGTGAAGCTCGCCAAGGAGCGCGCCGAGGAGGGGCGGATCGCGGTCCGCAACGCCCGCCGTGCAGCCAAGAGCGACCTGGAGTCCCTCGAGTCGGAGGGCGAGATCTCCGAGGACGACCTGCGTCGCGCCGAGGACGACCTGCAGAAGCGCACGGACGGGGCGACCAAGCGCATCGACGAGCTGCTGAAGGCCAAGGAGGCGGACCTGCTGGAGGTCTAGGACCTCCGCCCGACCCCATGGCTGCCACCGACCCCTCCGGCGACGCCCCCGCGCCCGCATCACCGCGAGGGGGTCGTGACCTGCCTGTCGCCATCGGTGTCGGGCTGGGCCTCGCGGTCGCCTACGTGGGCAGCGTCCTGCTGCACCCGCTGCTGTTCCTGGCCTTCGTCGTCGTGAACCTGACGATCGGGCTGTACGAGCTCGACCACGCCTTCACGGCCACCAAGTCCCGTCCGCCCACGATCGTGGCGGCCGTCGCGTTGCCGTTCATGTGCGTCGGCGCCTACTACGTCGGCACCGACGCCCAGGTCATCGGCCTGATCGCCGCGCTGATGGTCGGCTTCGTGTACACGATGCTGACCAGCGAACGTGGCCATGCGGTGTCGCGCCTGGCAGCGCTGTCGCTGATGCTGCTGTGGGTCAACCTGCTGGCCAGCTCGCTGGGTCTGCTGCTGGCCCGCGACCAGGGCTACTGGTACGTGATGGCGGCGACGGCCCTGACCGTCACCAACGACATCGGTGCCTACGCCTTCGGCCGCAACTTCGGTCGGCGCAAGCTGGCCCCCTCCATCAGCCCCAAGAAGAGCTGGGAGGGGTTCGCCGGCGCGATGCTGACGACCATCCTGATGGCGGTCCTGGTGACCGCACAGCTGGTCCCCGGCGTCACCGTCCCCCTGGCCATCGTCCTGGCCATCGCCGTCGTCGTCGCCGCGACCGTCGGCGACCTCGCCGAGTCCGTGCTGAAGCGCGACCTCGGCGTGAAGGACCTGGGGACGATCTTCCCAGGTCACGGCGGCGTCATGGACCGTGTCGACGCCCTCCTGTTCTCGCTCCCCACCGCACATCTCGTGCTGAAGGCCTTCGGTGTCTGACCAATGACCACCTCACCCGATCCCTACGCAGAGGAGGGGCTCGCCGAGCTCCTGCAGGGGCAGCCCGCGTTCCGGCGCGCCCAGGTCACGGAGTGGCTGACCAAGGGCGTGGACGACCCCGCCCAGATGACCAACCTGTCCAAGGACCTGCGGGCCCAGCTGGCCGAGCGGATGCCGGCCCCGCCCCGGATCCTGAAGATCAGCGAGTCCGACAACGGCCTGACCCGCAAGGTCCTGCTGGAGTGCGGCGGCGGCGAGAATGCGGAGGCCGTCGAGAGCGTCCTGATGCTGTACCCGAAGACCGCAGACCGGGCCGCCCGGGCCACGGTGTGCATCTCGACCCAGGCCGGCTGTGCCATGGGCTGCCCGTTCTGCGCCACCGGCCAGGCCGGCTTCCGCCGACAGCTGACGCTGGGCGAGACCGTCCGGCAGGTCACCGTCATGCAGCGGCTCCTCGCCGACGGCGCGGACCCCGCGGTGTGGGGCGAGGGCGTGACCCCGCTGCCCGCCGACGTGCCCGACCACGTCACCAACGTCGTGTTCATGGGCATGGGCGAGCCGCTGGCCAACACCGACGTGACGCTCGACGCCGTGGAGTGGCTGCACGGCCCCTTCGGGCTGTCCGCCCGCTCCATCACCGTGTCGACCGTCGGGCTGGTGCCCGGCATCAAGCGGCTGCAGGCCATCGACCTGCCGATCACGCTGGCCGTCAGCCTGCACGCCCCCGACGACGCGCTGCGCGACGACCTGGTCCCGGTCAACCGGCAGCACCCGTTGTCGGAGCTGATGGGCGCGACCCGCGAGTACCTGGCGGCCACGGGGCGCCGGGTCAGCTTCGAGTACGTCCTGATCGACGGGGTCAACAGCTCCGCGGCGCAGGCCCGCACGCTCCGCCAGCTGCTGAAGACCCACATGCCCAAGGGCGCGGCGCACGTCAACCTGATCCCCATGAACCCGACGCCTGCGGTGCCGTGGCATGCGCCGGCGGTGCACGAGCAGCGCGCGTTCGCCGCGGTGCTGAACGAGGGCGGGATCTCGGCCACCATCCGGGCCAACCGGGGCAACGACATCGACGCGGCGTGCGGGCAGCTGTACGCCAACTACCAGATGGCCAGCGGTCGGACGCTGCCCGCCGCGGTGGGGGCTGCCGACCGCATCACCAGCCGGTGAGCCGCACGACCGTCGCCGTCGTCGGCTCGACGGGGTCGATCGGCACGCAGACCCTGGATGTCGTCAGCCGCTTCCCCGACCGGTTCCAGGTCGTCGCGCTGGCCTGCGGGTCCCGCGAGGACGTCATCGCGCAGGCCCGCGCCACCGGCGCCCGGACCGTCGGCGTCGCCGACCCCCAGGCGGCACGACGCGTCGCCGATGCGCTGCCGGGCGTCGAGGTCGTCGCCGGCCCGGACTCGGCGACGACGGTCGCAGGGTGTGGTGCCGACGTCGTCGTCAACGGCATGGACGGCAGCCAGGGCCTGGGCCCGACGCTGGCGGCGCTGCAGGCCGGCAGCCGCCTTGCGCTGGCCAACAAGGAGTCCCTCATCGTCGGCGGGGACCTGGTGTACGCCGCGGCGTCCGGCCGGGACCAGATCATCCCGGTCGACTCCGAGCACTCCGCGCTGGCGCAGTGCCTGCGCGGGGGCAGCGCCGCAGAGGTCGCCCGGCTGGTCGTCACCGCGTCCGGCGGCCCGTTCCGGGGGTGGACGCGCGAGCAGCTGGCCGACGTCACGCCCGCCCAGGCCCTGGACCACCCGACGTGGGACATGGGGCCGCTGATCACGGTGAA
>JBFKGB010000219.1:0-6305 GCA_041633535.1 Euzebya sp.
GGCCGGCAGTGACGCCAGGATCGCCGCGAACACGCTGGCGTACACGATGCTGGCCGCCATCGATCCCGACTGGTCCAGGCACAGGATGATCCGCCGGTCGACATGGCTGCGCCGCCGTGCGTGCCCGACCAGCCGGTGGGGGATCACGGTGCGGTGCTCCGGCTGGTAGTGCGCCAGGTTCGCCGCCACCGTCGCGCCCCAGTCGATGTCGCCGAGGCGGGGCCGGCGGGTCCGGGCGGACCGGTCGATGGCGCCCGACACGGCCTGACGGGTCGCGGACTCCAGCCGCCGCCGCAGGTTGTCGGTGACAGCTGCGACCAGCAGCCTGGCGGCCTGCCGGGACCGCTCGGGGATGGCGGCGCTGAGTCCCATCAGCGTGGTGACCATGCCGATGTCGGGCTGGACCGCGTCGATCATCTCGGGCTCGACCAGCAGGTCGGCCAGCCCCAGCCGGGTCATCGCGTCCTGCTGCATGACCTGCACCACGGTGGAGGGGAACCACGTCCGGATGTCACCCAGCCACCGGGCCACGGCGGGGGAGGAGCGACCAAGCCCTCCACGGCCGGCACCGGCCCCCTCGCCGTACAGCGCCTCCAGGGCCTCGTCGCGCGCCCGGTCCAGCCCGGACAGCGACACGCCGGTCCCGTCGGCACCCTCCTCGCCACCCAGCACCAGCCGCCATCGGCGCAGCCGCGCCTCGTCCACAGCCTCGTCCACAGCCTCGTCCGCAGCGTCGTCCGCAGCGTCGTCAGACAGGCTCACCGGCCACCCCCCGCACCCAGGATCGCCAGGACGTGCTCGACGGCCGGGCGGGCACGCTCGGGGTCCCAGTCGGCCACCCGCCGCTCAGGGCGATGGCCGTGCCGCAACCGCTGCCCCAGCTGGTGCCGTTCGGTCGGTGAGTGGCGGGCGAACGTCCGCCGCACGAGGGGCAGCAGGTCGTCGAAGACGTCGTCGGTCAGCCCGGCCAGCCAGCCGTCGACCAGCGCCAGCAGGGTCGGGTCCAGCAGCAGCAGCGAGGCGTCACCCTCCAGGAACCCGTCGGCCCACGCGGCGGCGTCCCGTGCCGGCACCGCCGGTGACAACGCCCGCGACAGCCGGCCGGCGGCATCCGCACCCGGCAGCCGGCCCTGGTCCAGCAGCAGCCGCACGCACCGGCCGGTGATGCCCGGGTGCACCCGCGGCGCCGCCAGCAGCCGGCCCAGCGCGTCCAGCCACAGCCCCGACAGCACCGGGTGGTCCAGCAGCCGCACCGCCCCGACGACCGCGTCGATGCCCTGCCGCACGACCCCGGCGGCGTCGTCGTCCAGCCCCGACGCGGCCGGCACCAGCGCGGCGGCGATCCGCCGGACCAGGCTGTCCAGCACGTCACGCAGCCGGGAGGTGTCCAGCTGCCGGACGTCGCCGTACCGGCACACCCGCGCCAGCGGTTCGGTCGCCGCCATCAGCGTGACGGTGTCGTGGCTGGTCGCGGCACGCCGGTCGACCTCCTCCACCAGGACGGCCGTCGCACCCGGCAGGTCGGCGGGGAGGGTGCGGTCCAGCAGCCGCACGACCTCGACCAGCCCCTCCGCGGTCCGGGCCGCCTCGATGGTCCGCTCGGTCGCCGCGGCCTGGACGGTCTGGCCGTAGGTGGCCGCCTCGATGACCCGGACGGCCAGCTCGGGCTGCCAGCGGACCGTCCACGCCTCCTTGAACGTCCCCGTCGTGCCGCCGGCGTCGGCGGGCCGGCCCCACGGGATGTCCAGGACGTCCAGCCGGTGCAGCAGCACGCTCTTGGCAAGCCCCGTCGGCTGGCGCAGGTCGCACAGGACCTCCTTGGCCTGGTCGCTGCGCCGCAGCCGAGCCGACCGGGCGTGGGCGTCCAGGTCCTTTGCCAGCGGGACCTGCGGGACGGTCTGGGGCACGTCCCCGATGGCGTGGCCGACGACGACCCGGTCGGTGATGACGTCCAGCGGCTCGGGTCGGCCACCGCACAGCACCGCCAGCGCGGCGTCGGTGCACTCCGCCAGCCCCGCATGGGGACGGCCACGCAGGGCGGCCAGGGCATCGGCCAGCCGGGCGGCCTCGACGGCCGAGGCGGTCGGCGCCGGCAGGTCGGCCTGGCGCAGCGCCCGGGCGACCCCGACCATCCACGTCGTCGTCCGCTGCTCATCGGGGGTCGTGAAGCAGTGGGCGTACCAGCCGGGGGAGGAGACCCCGGCCCCGTAGCCCGAGGCCAGCGCCAGCCGCCCGGCCGTCCACGGCACCCAGGTCGCCACGACCTTCTGGCGCGTCAGCCCCTTCAGCCGGGCGTTGTCGGCCGTCTGCGTCGGCCAGCGGTCCGGGTGCAGCACGGGTGCGTGGTAGGCGCCGCACACGACGACGACCGGCCCGTCCGCCGTCTTCAGCGTCGCCCGCAGGATCCGGCGCATCGCGGCCTCGCGACGCAGCGTGTGGTCGTCGTCGACGTGGTCGGCACGCATCACCGCGATGGCGTCGGCGATCGCGTCGAACCCCTCGGCCGGGCTGTGGCGGTGCTCGACGGCGTCCTCCCACCACCGCTCGGCGTCGAGGTAGCCGGCCGCGGCGGCCAGCTGCCCGATCGGGTCCAGTGGTGAGGGGTCGTGGTCGTCGGGGTAGCCGTCGGCCAGGGCGTGCGTGGCCGCCAGGTCCGCGAAGGCCACCGGCACGTCGTGGCGGCGGGCCCACCGCAGGGCGTTCCACTCGGGGCTGAACGTCGCCATCGGGTAGAAGGCGGAGGTGGAGGGACGGTCGGGCCGGTACACCAGCGCGGCCACCGGGGGACGCAGGTCCGGGTCGTCGGCCCAGCCGGCCAGGTCGTCCAGCTCGGGTGGCCCCTCGATGACGACGGCGGCGGGGCGGACCCGGTCCAGCACCTGCAGGACGGCACGTGCCGACCCGGGCCCGTGATGACGGATCCCGCAGACGACGACGTCGGCCGGGTGCGCGGCCATCGCTCAGCCCAGCTCGCGGCAGGCGCTGTACAGGTCGCCCCAGCCGGGCCGCTCGGCGACGACGGTGTCCAGGTACTCCGACCACACCACCGCGTCCTGCACCGGGTCCTTCACCACGGCGCCGCGCAGCCCGCCGGCGACGTCGGCGGCCGACACCCGCCCGTCGCCGAAGTGGGCGGCCAGCGACAGCCCGTTGGTCATGACGCTGATGGCCTCGGCGGTCGACAGGGTCGAGGAGGGTTGCTTCACCGCGGTCCGCCCGTCCACGGTGCGGCCGTCCCGCAACTCCTTGAACATCGTGACGACCCGGGTGATCTCGCTGAGGGCGGCCAGGTCGGCGGGCAGCTGCAGCGCCGCACCCAGGGCGGCGACGCGGGAGGTGACGATCTGCACCTCCTCCTCCACGGTGTCGGGCAGCGGCAGGACGACGGTGTTGAACCGGCGGCGCAGCGCGGCGGACAGGTCGTTGACGCCCTTGTCCCGGTCGTTGGCGGTGGCGATGACGTTGAAGCCGGCGACGGCCTGCACCTCGGAGTCAAGCTCGGCCACCGGCATCGACTTCTCGCTGAGGATGGTGATCAGGGCGTCCTGGACGTCGGCGGGGATGCGCGTCAGCTCCTCGACCCGGCAGATGGTGCCGGCCTGCATGGCGCGCATGACGGGGGAGGGGACCATCGCCGCCGCCGACGGGCCGTGCGCCAGCAGGCTGGCGTAGTTCCAGCCGTAGCGGATGGCCTCCTCGGGCGTGCCGGCGGTGCCCTGGACCAGCCGGGTCGAGGTGCCGCTGATCGCCGCGGCCAGGTGCTCCGACACCCACGTCTTGGCGGTGCCGGGGACCCCCAGCAGCAGCAGCGCCCGGTCGGTGGCGAGGGTGGCGATGGCCACCTCGATCAGCCGGCGCCTGCCGATGTACTTGGGCGTCACGACGGTGCCGTCGGGGAGGGTGCCGCCCAGCAGGTACAGCGCCACGGCCCACGGCGACAGCCGCCACGAGGGTGGCCGGGGCCGGTCGTCGACGGCCGCCAGGGCCGCCAGCTCCTCGGTGAAGGCGACCTCGGCGTGCTCGCGCTGGGCGCCCGGCTGATCGCCCATAGCGGCATCGGCCTGGTCGCTGGTCGCGGCGTCTGCCTGGTCGTCGGTCGCGGCATCTGCCGGGTCGTTCGGCTTCTGGGCCATCAGGTGGCCTCCTCATGTGGCTGGGTCCTGGTCGGGAGCGCTGGCTGATCCTGCTGACCGTCCATCTGGCGGATCGCCCGGGCGAGCGAGCGTGCGGTCTGGATGGTCCTGATCTGGGTGGCGATCTGCGCCGCGGTGGCACCTGACGGGCGGGCGTCGGCCAGCCGGTCGTCCAGCTCGACGCCGGGGCCGCGGACCAGGGTCGGCGTCAGGGCCCTCAGCGCGTCGGCCGGTCGAGGATGCCCGCCGATCCAGGCGATCACGTCGGCGGTCAGCGCTGCCGGCCAGGGCGTGGGCAGCAGGTCCAGCAGGCCGACCAGCGCCGCGGTCCACCGGTCCTGCGCCCAGATGTCCACGGTCCACGCCGGGCCGTCCTCACGGGGCACCGCATGACCGGCCAGCAGGCCTGGCAGCAGGTCCGTCGCCCACCCCACCTCCTGCTGTGCGGTCGCCGCCACCGCCACGTCCAGCAGCACCGCGGGCGTCTGCGTCTGCGCGGCGATCGCCGCCTCACGCGAACCGCACACCTCGACCCAGGCCTGCAGGGGGGCGGCACGGCGGACCTCCTGCGCCCACCAGCCGACGGCCCGCTCGGCGACGGGGGTCATGGCGTCCCGCAGGTCCACAGGGCCCGGCCGGACCGGCGACTCGGGCGCCCGTACCACCGGCGCCGCACGGCCAACGGGCACGCGACCGCCCAGCAGCCCCCGGCGCCCCGCCTCGACGGTCACGACCCCGCCCAGCCTGGCCCCCATCCGGCTGACCAGCGCGCTGCCGGGCACGCCGCGCAGGTTCCGAGCGGCGGCGGTGGCGACCGCCTCGACGTCGTCCAGCGCGCCCTCCAGCCACCCCTCATCCTCGAGCCCCGCCAGGCCGTGTACCGCATCCACCATGGTGGATCTGGTTCGGCTGTCCCACCCCTCCCACCGCTGCGCCACCGCGGCACGGCCGCGGTCCGGTGCGTCGGCCCACAGCCGCACCACCGCCGCGCGCACCGCCACCCGGCTGCGCGGCCGCCCCAGCACCTCGACCGCCGTGGCCACGTCGACCAGCCGGTGGGACCACGCCGACCGGCCGATGCGGGCCAGCCACCGCCCACGCAGGCCCAGCGCCGCGACGGCCTCGGCGGGCAGCGGCACCGGCGAGGCGTCCAGCACCGCGCCGATCCGGTCGTCGGGGACACGCCAGCCCGCCGTGGCGGCCTGCTCGAGCCACGCCACCAGCAGCCCCCGCGACACCGACGAGGCGACCAGCCCCGACAGCAGCGCGTCCAGCAGCTGCACGGCGTGGTCGGGCGCGACGGCCAGCGGCTCGTGGGCCGGGGCGATCCAGCGGTCGTCGACCGGTCCGGCCTGGGTGGCCGTCACCGACGCCCGCACGCCCGCCGCCATGGCTGCCGCTGCCGACAGCAGCCGCGCCTCGGGCGTCGGCCCGTCGACGGGATGGCCCGCGACGGTGTGGACGCCCACGTCGGGGCGGCGCCCCGTGCCGAGGGTGGCATGGGCCACCAGGTCCTCCCAGCGCCACTCAGCCACCGTCCCACCGCCACTCGGGCTCGGGCCCGGCGGGGACGCTGACCAGCATGTCGCCCGCCACCAGCGACAGCGGCCGGCAGCGCCCGCCCACCACCTCGGTGAACACCGTGACCGCCCGGCCCCCGGTCAGGGCCAGGGTGGCGACCCCGTCGATCCCGACCACCGGCAGGGCCAGCCCGTGGCCGTCGACCAGCAGCGGGTCCGCATCGACGTCGGTCAGCCGCAGACCGTCCACGGCCACGCCGAACCGGTCCTGCCACGGTGCGGCCGCCATGGCCGCCCCGACCTGGGCGAGGGCATCCGACCAGCCCCCGGCGGTGTCTGGCAGCCCCTCCACCCGGCCGGCGTCGGCGGGGTCGTCGGTGAACCGGATCCGTCGGGGCGGCGCGCCCGGGTAGACCGCGGCCGTCCCGCGCAGCACGGCACCGACCAGCCGGGTCACCGCGGGCGCAGCACCCCCGGCGGCGAAGTCCAGCAGGACGACCAGCCCCTCGGTCGGGTGGGTCAGCCAGGTCCGCTGCTGGGTCAGCCGCCCGGTCTGGGACGTCGCGACGCCCAGGACGGTCCAGTCGCCGTCGACCCGACGGCCGGCCATGACCTCGTCGGCCGTGCGGGACCAGCCCAGGAAGGTCCGCAA
>JBFKGB010000220.1:0-6290 GCA_041633535.1 Euzebya sp.
ACAGCTTCATGCTGTACCCCGCGCGGACACGGCCCGCCTTCATGGCACGCAACCTGGTGCCCGCCGACCGGGTGGCCGCCTACCCCCTGCTGACGGCGCTGGCGCACAGCGACGCGGCGTCGGCACGGCGTGTCCTGACCCGCGACGTCGACGGCCAGCACCGCTTCGGGGCCGACCTGGCCAACGTCGGGGACCTCGACGAGGCGCTGGCCGCCCTGGCCGGATCCGACCTGGGACCGCTGGTGGACGACCACGCCCCGGCGGTCCGGGCGCTGTTCGAGGAGGTGTTCGCCCACCACGCCTTCACCGGACGGTCATCGACGATGTACGCCTACGAGGGGCTGGGGTCGGTCTACTGGCACATGGTCGCCAAGCTGCTCGTCGCCCTGCAGGAGCACCTGCTGGATGCCGCGACCACGGCACCGGCAACGGACCGCGCGGCCCTGACCGACCTGTACCGGCGGGTCCGACAGGGGCTGGGCTTCAACCGGACCGCCGCGGAGTACGGCGCGTTCCCGACCGACGCCTACTCCCACACCCCGGCACATGCAGGTGCGCAGCAGCCCGGCATGACCGGGCAGGTGAAGGAGGAGCTGCTGACCCGGTGGGCCGAGCTGGGCCTGACGGTGGCCGGGGGCCGGCTGGTCCTCACCGATGCGCTCCTCGACCCCCTCGAGCTGCTGCCGGCGCCGGCCGAGCTGACCTGGGTGGACGTCGACGGTCGCCCGCAACGGCTGCAGGTCCCCGCGGGTGCGCTGGGCCTCACCCTGTGCCAGGTCCCCGTCGTGGTGCGGCGCGGCGACACCGACGGGATCGAGGTCGTCATGGCCGACGGGTCCTCGCGGACCGTCGAGGGTCGCACGCTGGACCTGGCGACCTCCCAGCAGGTGCTGCAGCGGCGTGGCGGCGTGGCGCGCCTGGTCGTGACGCTGTCCACCGGGCAGGGCTGACCCGCCGGGTCAGACGGCCAGCGGCACCGTCACCAGCACGTCCTCGACCACGTTGGAGGTGATCGCGACCATGTCGTCGACCGCGATGACGAGGGGCTCGCCGACCTCGACGGGGCGGGCCAGGTAGCCGAACATGTCCCAGCGACGGTCGGCGGGGGCACCCCGGCCGTGTGCGGCGTACACGCGGTTGCCGTCCGCGATCCCGTACACGGTGGTGTTGTGCGACTCGGTCTGGACCAGTCGGGTGATGACGTGGGTGACGGTCAGCGGCATGTCGTGTTCCTCGGGTCGGTGCTGTCGTGGGTCCGACCGCCCGTCCCTGGCTGAGTTGCGGCGTCGGGACCCAAAAGATGAACAACGTTCATGTCGTTCGACAGGGGGTGAGCTCGACGGCACCCGTGGCATCCACGACGACCGGGACGGGCAGCCGCTGCGTCGAGACGACGACCGAGGTGCCGGTCACCTGGCCCCGGATGCACAGCAGCAGTGGATGCCCGAGGGTCAGCGGGGCGCGGAGGGATCCGATGCGCACCCACGCGCGCTGCTCGAAGTCCTGTGTCCCGGCGCCAACGAACACCAGGCCGTCGTCGGACAGCCCGTAGGCGGTGCTGCTGGCCGACGCCGTCAGTGCGACGGTGGTGATCACGTGCACGTGGTGCTGGCTCATCCTGACCCCTCCTCGTGGACCGGCCGTGGTCGGGCGGTCACACGGTCAGACCGACCGCGGGAGGAGGAGTTGCCGGCACGGACCGAAGATGGGCCGTTCGGGTCATGCGGCCGCTACGTACGACGCCGGGCCCCATGGTGGGGCCCGGCGTGACGTGCGATGCCGACGGGTCAGCGCGCGGCGGGCTCGTCCACCGGCAGGTCGATGGTCCGCTCGCCGGTGGTGGTCAGGTCGACCTGTGCCGGTGTGCGACGTCGGGCGGCGGCGGCGATGCCCAGCAGCACGATCCCGGCCAGCGCCAGCGACACCGGCAGGGTGGTGCCGAACAGGGACAGCTGCGCGGCCAGGTCCTCGGCCTCGGTCACGGTCGCGGCGACGGAGTCCGGGGCCCCCTGGTAGGACAGGCTCAGGACCGGCGCCAGCGGGGTGGTGTCCATGCCCGGCACGTCCAGGGCGACGCTGCGCGTCTCCTCGACGTCGGCGTCGATGACCATGCCGGTCGTCGGGTGGACCCAGTAGGTGGTCGTGGCGTCGACCAGGTAGGTCAGCGGCACGTCCTCGGGCAGGGTGTCGCGGACGGCCCCGATCTGCTCGGTCACCTCGGGGCTGGCGCCCAGGATGCCGGCGAGGATGCCCAGCGACCCTGCGGGCACCGACTCCGGCACGGTGGCCAGGAAGGCCTCGTCGACGATGCGGCCCTGCTCGGTGGCGGTGAAGCGCAGCGTCTGGATCCCCGCGTGCTCCTCGGTCGCCTCGTAGACGAACGGCACCGTCGCCTGCAGCGTGCCGGACCAGCCGGCGGTGTCCGCCGCCTCGGGCTCGATCGGCCAGCCGATGACGAGGCCCTGGGCGTCGCCCTCGGCCGACATGGTGCGACGGTCGACGACGTACTCGGCCGCGGTGTCGATCAGCGGCGTGCCGTCGGTCAGGCTTATGGCGGCCGTGTCGCTGACGTCGGCGACCCCGTCGCCGACACCGGTGACGGTCACCTGCTGCTCGATCTGGATGGGCAGGTCGCGCTTGACGATGTTGGCCAGGTCGCGGGCGGCGAGCGCCTCGCCGTCCAGCATGACGGCGACCTCGCCGGTGTAGATGCGGGTCGAGTCGGTGTCGGCCGGCAGCTGGGCCCGACCCGGGACCACGACGAACGTGAGGACAGCGGCGGCGAGGAGGGCGAGGACGCCCAGCACGGCGGTCGCAAGACGGATCGGGGTGCGCATCTGGTGTTCCTTCGGGGAGTGCGGTCGTGTGTTGACAGATTTACATTTCCTGTCAGATTGACCTACTGGCTACCCGAGTCATCTTGGCGATGGTTCGACCTGACTAGTCCCACCCCGGAGGCCCCGTGAGCGAGGACGGACGACGCACGGAGATCATCGCGGCGGTCCGCGCGGCGATGAACCAGTTCGGCGTGCGGCGGCTGACGGTGGCCGACGTCGCGCTGCAGGCAGGGGTGTCGCGCCAGACGGTCTACGAGTACTTCACGGGACGTGAGGCGCTGGTCGAGGCGGCGCTGGAGGCCGCGGGGCTGGAGCTGATCACCGCCGCCGAGGGACGTGCACCGGCCGACGCCGGGCCGGTCGAGCGACTGGCCGTGCTGCTGGAGGTGGTGCTGGCCTACTTCGCCGCCTCACCGCTGTGGTCCGTCGAGGTCAAGCGCGCCGAGTTCGTCCCCTACGTCGTCAGCGGTGGCGTGTTCGCCGCGGCAGCCGTGGCCGCCCTGGACGAGCGCATGGCCGGCTGGTGGCCCGACGCCGACCCCGCCGTGGTGGCACGGGCTGCCGACACCCTGGTGCGGACCCTGATCAGCCACGGGCTGGCGCCCGAGCCCACCCCCGGCGCGGAGGTGGCGCAGCAGCTGGCACGGGTCGTGTCCGCCGCGCTCTGACGCCCGAGGCGGCGCGGCCCCCTGTCGCAGCGGGCCCTCAGCGGCGAGACTGCGCACATGGAGGCTGCCGCGAGCACGCAGGACGATGCGCAGCTCCTGCTCGACGTGATCGGGTCCCTGCTGGCCCAGCTGCGGCCGGGCCACGCACCGACGGTGGCCCTCGGCAGCGACCTCGAGACGGACCTGGGCATCGACAGCCTGAGCGTCGCCGAGCTGCTGGTCCGCGTCGAGTCGGCCTTCGGGGTCGTCCTCCCCGTCGCCCTGCTGAGCACCGCGACGACGCCCCGCGACCTGCTGGAGGCGGTGCGGCGTGCCCCGCAGGCGACCGTGCCCCCGCCCGCCCGGGTGCCACCGCGGGCGCTGGCTGCCGCTGCCGGGCCGCCGCCGGACGACGTGGGATCACCGGCGGCCCCCATGCACCCGACCCTGGTCGACAGCCTGCGGTGGCACGCCGACGAGCACCCCGACCGCGTCCACGTCCGCGTGCTCGACGAGCACGGCGGCGAGGCGGCGACGCTGACCTACGGCGAGCTCTCAGGACACGCCAGCGCCGTCGCCCGGGCCCTGATGGACCTGGGCGTGCAGCCAGGGGACCCCGTCGCGCTGATGCTCCCCACGGGCCCGGCGTACTTCACGACCTTCATGGGCGTCCTCCTGGCGGGCGCCGTGGCGGTGCCGATCTACCCACCCGACCGGCCCTCCCGCCTGGCCGAGCACCTGGGACGCCAGCGCGACATCCTTGCCAACGCCGGCGCGATCGTGCTGGTGACCGACCCGGCCGCCCGCGCGATGGCCCGGCTCGTGCGGACCCAGGTCCCGACGATGCGGCACGTGCGGACACCCGAGGAGCTGCAGCGCGCCGCACCGGACGACGTCGGCCCGCTGCCGCCCGTCACCCCGGACGGGCTGGCCCTGCTGCAGTACACCTCCGGGAGCACCGGTGACCCCAAGGGCGTCGAGCTGACCCACCACCACCTGGTCGCCAACATCGACGCGATGGCCCAGGCGATCGGGGCGGGCCCCGAGGACGTGTTCGTCAGCTGGCTGCCGCTGTACCACGACATGGGGCTGATCGGGGCGTGGCTGGGGAGCCTGCACGTGGGCATGACCCTGATCGCCCTGCCGCCGCAGGCGTTCCTGGTGCGGCCTGCGTCGTGGCTGCAGGCGATCACCGCCCACGGGGGCACGTTCACGGCCGCGCCGAACTTCGCCTACGAGCTGTGCCTGCGTCGGGTCGGTCCGGACCAGCTGGCCGGCCTGGACCTGCGGACCCTTCGCCGGACCTTCAACGGGGCGGAGACGGTCGACCCCGGCACGGTCCGGCGGTTCACGGCCCGCTTCGCCCCCTGCGGGCTGCGGCCCCAGGCGATGGCCCCGGTGTACGGCCTGGCCGAGGCCGCGGTGGGGCTGGCCTTCCCACCGCAGGGCCGCGTCGCCCGCATCGACCGGATCCAGCGGGCCACGTTCCACGGGACGGGCGTGGCCCGCCCTGCCGGGCCCGACGCCGTTCCCGATGCGGTGCTCGAGCTGGTCACCTGCGGACAGGCCCTGCCCGGGTACGGCATCCGGGTCGTCGACGCCGACGGGCAGCCCGTCCCCGACCGCACGGAGGGACGGGTGCAGTTCCGGGGCCCGTCGGCCACGCCCGGCTACCGCGGTGCGCCCGAGGCGACCGCACGCCTGGTTGATGGCGAGTGGCGCAACACCGGCGACCTGGGCTACCTCGCCGAGGGGGACCTGGTGGTCACCGGTCGCACCAAGGACCTGATCATCCGGGCCGGCCGCAACCTGCACCCGCAGGAGCTCGAGCGCCGGGTCGGTGGCGTCGACGGTGTCCGGGCCGGCTGCGTCGCCGCGTTCGGCGTCCCCGACCCCGACGCAGGGACCGAGCGGCTGGTCGTGGTCGCCGAGACCCGTGCGGTCGACGACCCGGAGGCCCGCCGCACGATCAGGACGGCGGTCGTCCGCGCGGCTGCGGAGCTGCTGGGCCTGCCACCGGAGGAGGTGGTCCTGGTCGGCCCCGGGACGCTGCCGAAGACCTCCAGCGGCAAGCTGCGACGAGGCGAGGCGAAGGCCCGGTACCTGGCCGGGGCGCTGCAGCCGACCGGGCGGCCGGGCTGGTCCCAGCTGGTCAGGTTCGCCACGGCCGGCCTGCCCCACCTGGCCCGTCGGCTGGGACGCCGCGCGGTCGACGTCCTCGACACCCTCCGTGCCTGGGTGACGGTCGCGCTCCTGACCGCTCCGATGGTGGTCGCGCTGCTGCTCCCGACGTCGGCGCTGCGGTGGACCCTGGCACGGCGCGCCACGCGGGCCGCCGCAGCCCTCGTGGGCGCACGGGTGCAGACCCTGGGTGCCCCCCTCCCGGACGGTCCCGCGGTCGTGGTGGCCAACCACGCCAGCTGGCTGGACGGCTTCGTCATGGTCACCGTCCTGCCCGGCAGGCTCCGGCTGGTCGCCGGTGAGGTGCTCGGGGAGCGGGCGCTGCAGTCGTGGATGCTGCGACGTCTGGACACCGTGTTCGTTGAGCGCCACGACCGCGCCCGGGGGGTCGCCGACGTCGACCTCCTGGTGGACGCCGCCCGTCGCGGCGACTACACGGTGGTGTTCCCCGAGGGCGGGCTGGCGCACCTGGCGGGGCTCCGCCCGTTCCACCTGGGTGCCTTCGCCGCCGCCGCGCAGGCGCAGGTGCCGGTCGTGCCGGTCGCGGTGCGGGGCACCCGACAGGCCGTCCCGCCCGGGACACGCCGCTTCCGACGCGGCCCGATCGTCCTGGTCGTCGGCAGCC
>JBFKGB010000221.1:0-6275 GCA_041633535.1 Euzebya sp.
GACGGCATCCCGACGGAGGACCAGGCCCCACGTGACTGACAGCGAGACGCACGAGACGCCGGACGCGGGCGGGTCGGAGTTCGGGCCCGGCGGCTACCTGCCCCCACGGGCCGCCAAGCGGGCCCGCAAGATCGTGCTGCGCGAGCAGATGGGGCTCCACTGGCCCATCGCTGCGGTCATCGCCGGTGTCGTGATCCTGGCGATCACGATCCCGTTCGTCATCAGCTCCCAGGGGCCGCCCGACGCACCGTTCGTCGAGGCGGGCCCCCTGGACGCCATCGACCCGGCTGGTGACGGGCTGGTCCTGGTCGATGACCGCCCCGTGCTGGTGGTGCGCGCCGGGGGGGTCCTGCGTGCCTTCGCCGACGTGCCGGACGGCGCCCGCTACTGCGACGTGTCACGCCGCATCGAGGCGCCGGGACCGCGTGTCTGGACCGCGGAGGGTCGGCTGATCGCCGGGGAGGGCGAGTCGCTGCAGCCCGCCGCCATCCAGGCCTACGAGGCCGTCCTGTACGTCGACGTGGCCGGCGGCCCTGACCCGTTGCCACCCCTCATCGGTGACCAGCAGCCTGGTTGCTGAGGTGACAGTTCGTCCCCCAGGGGGCACGTAGTCGGCGATGACCATGCGTGACTGGTCATTCCGGGCGGTTTCCTGTCACGGATTGGCTTTTTCCTCCTACGCACGGTTGGCTGCACGATTGTGAAGGCATAGCTGTCGTAACCTTAACGACACACAGAGGAGCCCGACTGTGATCCCCAGCGTGGACGGCGAGTACGACGACCTGGCGCACCTGCGTCGTCAGGCCGGCATCGCGGTACGCAGCCTCCTGCGCCCGGGTACGTACATCGGGACGGTCCGCGAGCTGGCGCTGACAGCTGTCCACGCCGCCGCCTACCCGCTGGGCATGGCCCGTGACGCGAACCGTCGGTCGACCCCGCTGCACGACTACGACGAGCTGGACACGCAGGTCGCGGACTCCGAGACCGCGAACATGCCGGTCATCCTGGTCCACGGGTGGATCCACAACCGCAGCGCGTTCCTCGGCATCAGCCGCACGCTGCGTCGTCACGGCTTCCGTCACATCCACGCCTTCGACTACAACCCGCTGGTCTACGACATCCCCGAGGTCGCCGGCATGCTGGCCGCCGAGGTGGACCGCGTCCTGTCGATCACCGGGGCCAGCAAGGCCATGATCGTCGGTCACTCGATGGGCGGGGTCGTCAGCCGCTACTACGTGCAGCAGCTCGGCGGCGAGTCGAAGATCGACACGGTCATCACCCTGGGGTCGCCCCACCGTGGGACCTATGCCGCCTACCTGGGCCCCGGCGCATCCGCGCCGCAGATGAAGCCCGGCAGCGGCGTGATGCGTGCGCTGGAGGAGTCGGCGCGCCCCACCGACGTGCGGTGGATCGCCGTCTACTCCGACCTGGACCTCCTGATCCTGCCGGCGGTCAACGCCAAGCTGGTGCACCCGGCCCTGCGGGCGCACAACATCAAGGTCGCCGACCTGGGCCACCTGTCGCTGCTGCTGTCCGGCGAGGTCATGCGCGCGGTCGTGTCCCACCTGTCGGACCGCACCCTGAACCGTCCGGTCCACGAGGTCGACGACCTGCCCATCCCGCTGACGGCCGACGTCCCACCGGCGGACCGCACGTTGACGGTCGTCCCACCCCTGGCCGCCGAGGGCTGACCCGCCCGTCCGGTCAGGACCCGGACGCCATCAGGTGGACCTGGGTCGCATCGATGCGCAGCCGGACCGCATCGCCCACACGCCAGTGCGACGGTGCGGCCATGTCCAGCGGCGGCCAGCCGTCGCCCGCCACCACCGCGAACGCGGAGCCGCCGCGGAAGATGCGGCCCGTCACGACACCCTCCAGCGGCCCGTCAGGGTCGACCCGGACCGCTGCAGGGGTCACCAGCACCGCGACCCGACCGTCGGGCACCCCTGGGGCACGGACCGGGAGGCTGCCCCACGGGCACTCCACCCGGCCGGCCCGCAGCAGGCCGGTGGCGACGTTGCGCTGCCCGACCAGCCCGGCCACCGACGCCGACACCGGACGGGCCAGGACCGTGCCGGCGTCGTCCTCCTGGGCGATCCTGCCGTCCAGCAGCACGGCGATCCGGTCCCCCAGCGCCCCTGCCTCGGTCGGGTCGTGCGTCACGGCCACGACGGTGACGTCCAGGTCGTCGAAAAGCGTCCGCAGCTCCAGCAGCAGACGCTCGCGCAGCAGCTGGTCCAGGGCAGCCAGCGGCTCGTCCAGCAGCACCACCCCCGGTCGTGGGGCCAGCGCCCGTGCGATGGCGACACGCTGGGCCTCACCCCCTGACAACGTCGACGGGTCACGGCGGCCGTAGCCGGGCAGCCCGACCAGCTCCAGCGCCTGCTCCACCCGGCGGGCTCGCTCGGCCCGGTCGACCCCCGCCATGCGCAGCCCGAACGCGACGTTGCCGGTCACGTCCAGGTGGGGGAACAGCGCCTGGTCCTGGAAGACCACCCCGACCCCGCGGCGGTGGGCGGGCACCGTGGTCACGTCACGGTCGGCAAGGCACACCGTGCCGCGGTCCGGCGCGACCAGCCCGGCCACGATCCGCAGCAGGGTGGACTTGCCGCTGCCCGACGGGCCCAGCAGGGCCACGGTGCGGCCGTCCGCGACGTCCAGGTCGACGTCGGTCAGGACCGGCTCGGCCCCGAAGGACTTGCCGATGCCCTGCAGGCCCAGCTGCATCTAGAAACCTCCCACCCGCTGGTCGCCGACCCTGTCCACGACCAGCATGACGGCAGTGGTCAGGACCAGCAGGATCGTGGACAGCGCCATCGCCTGGCCCACGCTGAGCGCGCCGGGCTGGGACAGCGCCCGGAAGATGGCCACCGGCACCGTCGGGGCGTCGGCGCGCGCGATGAAGACGGTCGCCCCGAACTCGCCCAGCGAGATGGCGTAGGCGAAGCCGAAGGCCACCAGGGCCGGCCGGCGCAGCAGCTTGGCGTCCACCTCCAGCCACACCCGCCGGGGCGAGGCCCCCAGGGTGGCTGCGGCGTCCCGCAGACGCTCGGGCAACGCGTCCAGCGCCGGCAGCAGCGTCCGGACCACGAAGGGGATGGCGATGACGGCCTGGGCGGCAGGGATCAGGACCGGCGAGGTCCGCAGGTCCAGCGGCGGGGAGTCCAGCGCGATCAGGAAGCCGAACCCGATCGTGACCGCGCTGGTCCCCAGCGGCAGCATCAGCGAGGAGTCGGCCAGACCACGCGCCCGACCGCCCAGCCGGTGCAGCCCCACCGCGGCCGCACCGCCGACCAGCAGCGCCGTCGTCGCCGCGGCCACGCCGAACACCATGGAGTTGGTGACGGCCTCGATCGGGGGGACGAAGGCGACGCTGCCGCGACGGACGGTCGACAGGGCACGGTAGAACCCCAGCCCCAGCCCGTCGGCGGTGGCGAACGACCGCCACACCAGCGTGCCGATCGGCACGACCAGCAGCAGCAGCGCCGAGAGGACCGTCACCGCGACGAGGGCACGCTCGGCCCCGACGGGACGGTGCAGCGTGGACCGGCCCGGACGGGCCCGCGACGTCCCGCGGCGCACACCGGCCCTGCGGTACAGCGCCAGGGCCGACACCACCGCGGCGAGCTGCAGCAGCGACAGCACCGAGGCGGCCTGCAGGTCCAGCAGCTCGGTGGTCAGGCGGTGGATCTCGACCTCGATGGTGGCGATCCGTGGACCACCCAGGATCTTCACGACCCCGAAGGAGGTGAAGGTGAACAGGAAGACCACCGACGCCGCGCCGGCCAGCGAGGGGCGCAGCTGTGGCAGCGTGACGGTCCAGAAGGTCCGCAGCCGGGACGCGCCCAGGGTCCGGGCCGCGTCCTCCGAGGCGGGGTCGACGGCCTGCCAGGCGGCGCCGACGGTGCGTGCGACGACGGCGTAGTTGAAGAACACGTGCGCGGCGACCACGGCCGTGACGGTCTGCCGCAGGTCCAGCTCGACCCCGGCCAGCGCAGCCACCTGCTGCACCGGACCGCCGTCGCCGAGCAGGGCCAGGAACGCCGTGCCGACCACGACCGTGGGCAGCACGAACGGGACGATCAGCACGGCGGCGAACACCGACCGGCCGGGGATGCGGATGCGCCCCAGCAGCCACGCGGCCGGCAGCGCCACCACGACCGTCACGGCGGTCGACACCGCCGCCTGCCACACGGTGAACCACGCCACCCGTCTGGTCGCGTCAGCGGTCAGGACGTCCAGGACCGCCCCGGTGTCCCAGGCACCCGCAGGACGCAGACCGGTCAGCACCAGGGTCCCGGCGGGCACAAGGAAGAACACCGAGAGGAAGACGACGGGGGCGGCCAGCACGACCACGGTCACCCACCGGCGACGGCGCCGCGGCGGCGCCGCCGGCCCTGCGGCCGACGGCGTCGTCTGCACGGTCTGTGGGATGACGGCTACCGCAGGACCAGGTCGGTCCACTCCGCGATCCAGGTGTCACGGTTGGCCGCGACGACGTCGGCGTCGAGCAGGAACGGGTCGGTCGGCTGGGCGCCGTGGGCCACGAACTCCTCGGGCAGCTCCACGTCGACCACCGGGTAGACGAACATGTTGAGGGGGATGTCGGCCTGGAAGGTCTCGCTGAGCATGAAGTCGATCAGCTGCTGCGCCTCGGCCTCGTGCTCGGTGCCCGCCAGGATGCCGGCGAACTCGATCTGCCGGTAGCAGCTGTCGACGACGACCCCGGTGGGTGCCTCGTCCAGCGGCTCCTCGGCGAAGATCACCTCGGCCGGCGGGCTGGAGGCGTAGCTGACGACCAGCGGGCGGTCACCCGAGCTGCCGGCGCTGCCCGAGAAGCTGCCGTAGTAGGCCTCCTCCCAGCCCGCGGCGACCTCGATGTCGTTGGCGGACAGCTGCGTCCAGTACTCCTGCCAGCCGTCCTCTCCGTAGGCGTCGACGGTGGCCAGCAGGAAGGCCAGGCCGGGCGAGGACGTCGCAGGGTTCTCGACCACCAGCGTGCCGGCGTAGGCCGGGTCCAGCAGGTCGTCCAGGGTCGTCGGCGGCTGCAGACCTGCGGCCTCCAGGCCGGCCACGTCGTAGTTCAGGCACACGTCACCGGTGTCGATCGGGGTGACGCTGTTGGAGGGGTCGATCTGCACCTCCTCGGCGACGGCATCCAGTGCCGGTGACACGTAGGGGATGAACAGGTCCTGCTCCAGGGCCCGCGACAGGAAGGTGTTGTCGATCCCGAACAGGACGTCACCCTGCGGGTTGTCCTTGGTCAGGATCGCCTGGTTGACCATCGACCCGGCGTCGCCGGAGGGCAGCAGCTGCACCTCGATCCCGCTCTGCTCGGTGAACGCCGCCAGCGTCTCCTCGGAGATGTTGAAGCTGTCATGGGTCACGAGGGTGATCGTGACCGCCTCGTCGTCGGCGGCTGGGTCGGTGGCTGGGTCAGCGGCTGGGTCTGCGGCGTCCTCGGAGACGACCGTCCCGGTGTCGGGGTCGGCCGCGTCGGTGGCGCACGCGCCGGCGGCGAGCGTCAGGACGAGCAGGAGCAGGAGGGGGCGGATCATGAGGGGTCCTTCAGGTCGAGTGGAGGGTCGAGGGGGTCGGTCGTCGGGGTGATGCACAGGGCGGTGCCGTCGTGGACGGTCAGGCGGACGGGACCGCCGAGGGTCTCGTTGCTGACCCCCCGTGTGGTCCCGGCATGCAGGGGGACGTCGGCGAGGGGCCATCGGACCCCGGTGATCGAGACGGTCGCGGGGCCGTGGACGGGGATGACGGACAGCGTGGTGCCCCCGGGCCAGGTGCCCGTCAGGACGTCGTGGACGACCCACGCCCGCCCGTGCTCGAGCACCAGCTCGATGTCGATGGCGGCGAACCGCTTGGCGGCGGCCACCAGCAGGTTGGCCAGCGCGTGGTCGGGGCGCCCGCCCTCCAACCCCGTGACCAGCACGTGGGCGCGCCCGCCCTCGGCCGCGGCCAGCAGGGCCAGCTCCAGGTCCGTGGCGTCCTTGTCGACGTCGTAGCGCCGGACCTCGCCGGCGATGTCGTCCAGACGGGCGACAAGGTCAGGGGCCAGCGAGTCGAAGTCACCGATGGCGACGTCGACGTCCCAGCCCAGCGCTCGGCACAGCGCGACGCCGGAATCGGCGGCGATCACCCGCGCCGAGGCCGGCACCGACGCGACGAGTGCCGGGGCGATCGCTGCCCCGCCTGCCACGACGACGACGTCGGCGGGACGGTCGGTGTCCACTGTGCTGCTTCCCTCCGCTGGCATTACCCAGATC
>JBFKGB010000222.1:0-6270 GCA_041633535.1 Euzebya sp.
GACCGCCACCGCGGTGGCGACGATGGTGACGGCCAGCACGACGCGGGGTCCGGGCCTGCGGGGGAGTGGGGTCCTGATCATGCGCGCGCGAGCTCCTCTGCAGGGTGGTCGGTCGAGGTGGGCGTCGTCGAGGGCAGCAGGCGCACGGCAACCGTCGCGCCCGCGGCCAGCAGCAGGCCCCACACCAGCAGGCCGATGTCGGCCGCGGGGCCGCCGGCCTGCCCGTCGGGGGTGACCGCGGCCATCGCCCGGTAGGCCGGTGCGCTGGTCGCGGTGAAGTCCACCACCAGTGTGCGCACGCCGGTCGTCGCCTCGCGGGCCAGCCAGACCCAGCTGCTGGCGCCGGCGAGCAGCGCGGCCCAGACCAGCGGCCGCAGCCGGGGAAGACGATGGGTCAGGACCGCGACGGTGACCGCGGCCAGCGGCAGCACGACGACGAGCTGGCGACCGGGCACCCACCAGCCGTGCATGGTGAGGGCCACGAAGGTGGCGGTGGCCCAGCCGACGCCGAGCGGTGCCAGCAGCAGCCAGCGGTCGCGCTGTCGCGTGCGGACCAGCACCCCCACCGCAGCCGGCAGCAGCAGCCATGCCGGCGCCCAGGTGGCGATCCCGAACCCGCGGTCGACCAGCAGCCCGACCAGACGGCGGGCGCGGCCGGCGTAGCTGGGGTCCACCCCGACGACGGACAGCTCACCGGTGGCGACGAAGTGGTCGCCGGCGGCGTAGACGGTCCAGCCGCCGTACAGCATCTGGTGCAGACCCAGGTAGGTCAGGCCCGAGACGGCCAGGACCGCTGCGCCGACCACCAGCTGCCCTCGACGTCCTGCCCGCAGCAGTCGGATGCCGGTCAGGACGGCCAGGGTGGCGGCCACCGGCACGTACTTCACCGAGAGCCACGGCAGCGCCACGACACAGGTGCAGACCCCGGCCGTGACCTGCCAGGAGCGACGTGCCGACCATGTCCGGACACCGCCCAGCAGGGCGACGCCCGTGATCACCACCAGGGCTGCCGCCATCTCGGGGTACACCTGGGTGCCGTAGGGCGCCAGCGGCATGCCGGCGAACAGGCCGGCGACGACGGTGCCCGCGATCAACGGGGGCACGTCGTGGCGCCTGATGGCGACCCAGGCCGTCAGCGCGGCGGTCATCCCGGCCAGCAGCGCGAGCGCCACCTTCGCGCCCACCCAGCCGCCCACCGCCACCGGGACGGCCAGCAGGACCGACAGCAGCGGGTCGTGGGGGCTGACCCGTGTCCCGTCGGCGTCCAACGGCGTGGTCTGGGGGTCGATGGGGATCTCGTGGAACGGCCGGTACGCCCCCTCCGTCAGCTCGTCGCTGATGTCCAGCGAGCCGTCGTCGGCCAGGCTGATCGCGGTCAGCAGGTAGTAGGGCTCGTCCGCGGTGGTGCGGGCGCCGTAGGTCGCGCGTGCGGACAGGCCCAGGAGGGCAGCGACGACGACGACCAGCGCCACCGCAGCCGGGACCAGCGCCGCCGTGGCCGGGGCAGGGCGGCTCACCGGGCGGTCGCCAGCGCCGGCTCGTGCCACCGCAGCTGGTCCGCCAGCCCGTCGCGGAGCGCCACGACCGGCTGCCAGCCCAGCAGCTCGCGAGCACGGCTGATGTCGGCGGAGGTCCGACGCGGGTCCCCGGGCGCGGCCGACTCGTGCAGGAGGGGCACGGGAGTGCCCAGCAAGAAGGCGCACTCCCGCAGGACGGTGGTCAGTGACACGGGGTGGGCGCTGCCGACGTTCAGGACCGTCCCCGCGGGCAGGGGCGCCGAGGCCGCCGCGACGGTGGCGGCGACGACGTCGTCGACATGGGTCATGTCCCGGACCTGGGTCCCGTCGCCACGCAGGGGGAACGGTGCGCCACCCCGCCCCGCCGACAGGATCCTGCTGATGGCCATGTCGGGTCGCTGCAGACGCCCGTAGACGGTGAAGTAGCGCAGGCACACCGCGGGCACACCCCGCACGGCGTAGGTGCGGGCCAGCAGCTCCATCGCGGCCTTCGTCGCGCCGTACGGGCTGACCGGCTGCGGCTGCTGGTCCTCGCACAGGGCGGCGGACCCCGTGTCGCCGTAGACGCTGCTGGACGAGGCCATCACCACCCGTCCCACACCCACGTCGAGGGTGGCCTCGAGCAGGCGCTGGCTCAGCGCGACGTTGTCACGCAGGTGGTCGGCGAAGCCCGTGCCCCAGCTGGTCTGCACCCCCGGGCGGCCCGCCAGGTGGATGACGACGTCGGCGTCCTCCAGCAGGCGACGGAGGGCCATGTCGGACAGCGGCGGTGCGACGGTGGGGTCGCTGGGCACCGAGGCCAGGTCGGCCCGGACGACCGTCGCGCCGCCCAGCAGGTCGACGTTGGCACGCTGCCGGTCGCCCTCGACCCGGTCCACGACGGTCACGTCGTGTCCGGCGTCCACGAGGTGCCGGCACAGGTTGGTCCCGATGAACCCTGCGCCGCCGGTGATGATGATCCTCGACGCCATGGAGACAGCTTAGGTTAGGCTTACCTAACCTGCATCGGGTTCAGCCCCGGTAGCACTGCGCGGGGGGGCCGGCGTACCGCACGTCGACGGAGTCACCGTGGCCGAACGGCGGGGCTGACATGGTGCGGACACGCATGACGCCGTGGGGCCCACCCAGCAGGCTGACCGCGTCGTGGCCGTAGTACTCCACCGCGGTCACGGTCGCGTCGGCGCCCGGCGACATGCGCAGGTGCTCAGGGCGTACCAGCAGACGGACGTCGCCGGTCGTCGGGTGCTGGAGGGGCACTCGACCGAACCAGGTGTCGGCGTGGTCCCCCTCGGCCCGTGCGGCGACCATGTTGGCGTCGCCCAGGAACTCGGCGACCGCCGCGGTGGCCGGTGAACCGTAGATCTGTGCGGGGGCGGCCTGCTGGTGGATGCGGCCGTCGATCATGACCGCCACCTCGTGGCCCAGCAGGAACGCCTCCTCCTGGTCGTGGGTCACGACGACCGCGGTGATGGCGAGGTCGCGCAGCAGCGCGGCGACGTCGGCGCGCACCTGCGTCCGCAGGCTCGCGTCCAGCGAGGAGAAGGGCTCGTCCAGCAGCAGGACCCGGGGACGGGTGACGAGGGCGCGGGCCAGCGCCACGCGCTGCTGCTGGCCACCCGACAGCGTCGCCGGGGTGCGGTCGCCGAAGCCGCCCAGACCCACCATCTCGAGGGCGTCGGCCACGGCGTTCGTGCGACGCTCGCGACGGGTCAGGCCGAAGCCGACGTTCGTCGCGACGTCCATGTGCGGGAACAGCGCCCCGTCCTGGAAGACCATCCCGACGCCGCGGCGTTCGGGCGCGACGTGGGTCACGTCCTCGCCGTCCAGCAGGATCCGGCCCGCGGCGGCGTCCTGCAGGCCCGCGATCGTGCGCAGCAGGGTCGTCTTGCCGCACCCGCTGGGGCCCAGCAGGGCGAGCGTCCGGCCCGCGGGGATCGACAGGCTGATCCCGTCCAGGATGACGGCATCGCCCAGGACGACCCTGGCGTCGGTGACGTCCAGCGGCACCTGTGGCAGCTCACCGGCGAGGCCGGTGGCATCGGGGTTGAGGAGTGCGGTCACGATGGCCCAGCGTAACGGCTCGGGTCAGGTAAAGCACACCTAACCTCACCGGTCATCGGAACGGGGGTGCACGGCGCGGCGAAACCGCTTCCCAGTGGGCAGGATCGGGCCCGACCATGGTGAGGAACCCTGCGCTGTCGTTCCGGCCGGACCCGGGGACCATCCCGACCGACCCGGGCTGCTACCTGTGGCGCGACCGCCATGGCCGGGTCATCTACGTGGGCAAGGCGAAGAACCTGCGGTCCCGGCTGTCCAGCTACTTCCAGGACCTGCGCCAGCTGCACGGCCGTACCGCCGCGATGGTCGAGGCGGCCGCGTCCGTGGAGTGGATCATCGTCGCCTCCGACGTCGAGTCGCTGCACCTCGAGTACAACCTCATCAAGCAGCACCGCCCGCGGTTCAACATCCGCTACAACGACGACAAGTCCTACCCCTACCTGGCGATCACGATGGGGGAGGAGGTCCCCCGGGCGATGGTGCGGCGCAACCCGCGCAACGACGGGACGCGCTACTTCGGGCCGTTCGCCCACGCCTACGCGATCCGCGAGACCCTGGACCTGCTGCTGCGGATCTACCCGGTGCGCACGTGCTCCAAGGGCGTGTTCGACCGGCACCGTCGTGCCGACCGTCCCTGTCTGCTGTTCCACATCGGCAAGTGCAGCGCGCCCTGCACGGGTGAGGTGACCCCGGCAGAGCACCAGGAGCTGCTGGACCACCTGATCGCCTTCATCGAGGGGGACACCGACGGCGCCGTCGAGGAGCTGCGGGACAAGATGCTGGCCGAGGCCGGCAAGCAGAACTACGAGGCCGCCGGACGGATCCGGGACCAGCTGAAGGCGATGGAGACCGCGCTGGCCAAGCAGGTCATGGTCACCGGCAAGCGCGAGGACTTCGACGCCATCAGCTGGCACGCCGACGACCTCGAGGTCGCCTTCCAGGTGTTCTTCGTCCGGCGTGGTCGGGTCGTCGGCCGCAAGGGCTGGACGGTGGACCGCGTCGAGGCGCTGGACATGGCGGGCCTGCTGACGCGGTTCATCGTGCAGGTGTTCAGCGAGCGCGTCGGGACGCTGGGACAGCCGGCCAAGGAGCTGACGGCGGTCGCCAAGGGCGGGTCCGACGGCCTGCTGAGCGAGCCCGACGCCGTGACCACCCAGATCGTGGGCAAGGAGGTGCTGGTCCCCGAGCTGCCCGAGGACGTCGAGACGCTGGAGGAGCTGCTGGGTGAGCTGCGCGGCTCGCGGGTCGCCGTCCGCGTGCCGCAGCGGGGGGCCAAGCGTGCGTTCCTCGACACCGTGCGCGGCAACGCCGAGGAGGCGTTCCACCAGCACCGGCTGAAGCGCGCCAAGGACTTCAACGCCCGGTCCCAGGCCCTGCGCGAGCTGCAGGAGGGGCTGGGGCTGGAGCAGCCGCCCCTGCGCATCGAGTGCTACGACATCTCCACCCTGCAGGGGACCAACTCGGTGGCGTCCATGGTCGTCATGGAGGACGGGCTGCCACGCAAGAGCGAGTACCGCCGGTTCAAGATCCGGGGGGTCGTGGGCCAGGACGACTTCGCGATGATGCACGAGGTCATCACCCGCCGGTTCACCCGCTACCTCGAGCAGCGGGACGCAGCCGTCGAGGTCGACCCGACCCCGGGGGCGCCCAAGGAGCTCGGGAAGTTCGCCTACCCGCCCAACCTGGTCCTGATCGACGGCGGCAAGGGGCAGCTGAACGCCGCCAACCGGGCGCTGGAGGAGCTGGGCGTGGAGGGCGTCGAGATCGCCTCGCTGGCCAAGAAGATGGAGGAGGTCTTCCGGCCGGGCCGGTCGGAGTCCATCATGCTGCCCCGCTCCTCGGAGGCGCTGTTCCTGGTCATGCGGATCCGCGACGAGGCCCACCGCTTCGCCATCACCTACCACCGCAGCCTGCGCGGCAAGGAGATGACGGAGAGCGTGTTCGACGACATCCCCGGTGTGGGGCCGGCCCGCCGGAAGGCGCTGATGACGCACTTCGGCACCGTGCGGGCGCTGAAGGAGGCATCCGTCGCCGACCTCGCCGAGGTCGACGGGATCAGCGACACCCTGGCCGCCACGATCCACGAGCACCTGCGTCCCGGCGGCACGCGCCGTACCCCCTCAGCAGGTCGGTAGACCCCGAGCGGGCCGGGGACCGGGTCAGCTGACGGTGAGCGTGGCCTCCATGCCGAGGTCGTGGTGGGTCCGGCCGTCGTCGGTGGCGATGATGCAGAACAGCGTGTAGCTGCCGGGCTCCAGGTCATAGGTGGCGTTGCAGGTCTGACCCGGACCGAAGCCCTCCAGCTCGAAGGCACCCGCGGCCTCCAGCGCGTCCTCGTCCGGCTGCCCGTCGGCCGTCAGCGGGACCTCGCCGCCCCCGGGCAGGAACGCCAGCTCGTGGTTGACCGACCCGTCGTTGGTGACGGCGAACGTGGTCACACCCGCCGGCACCTCGATGTCGTCAGGCTCGTAGGCGAAGTCGACGGCGACCACGTCCACGGTGGTGGCCGCATCGGCCTCCAGCTCGGGGGCGACCGGCGAGCACGCGGTGTCGGCGACGGCTGACCCCGATCCTGACGCGCCCGAGGCGGCGCTGGCGTCGCCCTCGCTGCCAAGGACACGGACGCCCGCGCCGTCGTCGGCGGAGCCACAGGCGGTGAGGAGCAGGAGGAGCACGAGGGCGCTGACGAGGGCGC
>JBFKGB010000223.1:0-6260 GCA_041633535.1 Euzebya sp.
ACCGACGCGCACGGCACCCCCATCACGGTGCAGGCCGAGGCCGAGGGCATCGAGCCGGCCGACGTCGTCGAGCGGTTCCACCCGCGCTTTCTCGAGCAGTGGGAGAAGCTGGGCATCTCCTTCGACCGCTTCACCACCACGATGACGGACAACCACCGCGAGACCGTCTGGGAGCTGTTCCGCTCGCTGCACGCCGCAGGGTGCATCGGCGAGCGCACGACCGAGCAGTACTACGACCCGACCGCCGGGCGCTTCCTGCCCGACCGCTACGTGGAGGGGACCTGTCCGGCCTGCGGCTACACCGACGCCCGCGGCGACCAGTGCGACAACTGCGGCCGGACGCTGGACCCCACCGACCTGATCGACGTCCGCTCCAAGCTGTCGGATGGGACCCCCGAGCTGCGTGAGACCTCGCACTGGTTCATCCTGCTGCCCGAGCTGGAGGAGGAGCTGGGCGCCTGGCTGGCGACCCGCGAGGGCTGGCGCCCGCACGTCATCAACTGGGCGAGGGGCTTCGTCGAGGGCGGCCTGGTCGACCGGGCCATCACCCGTGACCTGACCTGGGGCGTCCCGATCCCGCCCGAGTTCGACACCCTGGGCGAGGGCAAGCGGATCTACGTGTGGTTCGAGGCCGTCATCGGCTACCTGAGCGCCGCCCGCGAGTGGGCCGTCGAGGTCGCCGGCGATCCGCAGGCCTACACGGCCTGGTGGGAGGACCCCGACGCGGAGTCCTACTACTTCATCGGCAAGGACAACGTCCCGTTCCACGCGGTGTTCTGGCCCAGCTACCTGATCGGGCACAACCGCACCGCCGCGGTGCCCCTGAACCTGCCGACCGACGTCCCCGCCAACCAGTACGTGACGTTCAAGGGCGCGAAGGCCTCGAAGTCGCGTGGGATCGGCACGTCGGTGCTGGAGTACCTGGACACCTACACCCCCGACCAGCTGCGCTACGCGCTGGCGGCCAACTTCCCCGAGCAGACCGACACCGACATCTCCGAGGCGGAGCTGCTGCGCCGTGCCAACGACGAGCTCGCCAACGACTGGGGCAACCTGGTCAACCGCGTGCTGTCGATGACCCGCAAGCGCTTCGACGACACTGTCCCCACCCCCGGCGAGCTGAGCGAGGACGACCGGGCGCTGCTGGACGCCGTCGACGCGGCCCTGCAGGCCGAGGCGGCCCACATCGAGAAGGTCGAGCTGCGGGCGGGGCTGAAGGACGCGCTGTCGGTGGCCCAGGCGGCCAACGCCTACCTGAACGCCCAGGAGCCGTGGAAGGTCGTGAAGACCGACCCCGAGCGCGCCGGCACCATCCTGTGGACGGTCCTGCAGGCCATCGACGCCGGCAAGGTCGCCTTCGCGCCCTACACGCCGTTCTCCTCAGAGACGATCCACGGCTGGCTGGGCCACGAGACGCCGCTCGCGGCGCAGGGCTGGCGTCGCGGCGAGGTCGTCGCCGGACGCCCCCTGGGCGAACCGCACGTGCTGTTCCCCAAGATCGAGCTGCCCGAGGCCGAGGGGGCCTGACCCCGGGGGCCCGACCCCGGGCGGCCCGGTCAGGTCCGGTCGCCCGGCCCCACCCCGAGGCGGTCGCTCGCCAGGTCCAGCGCGTCCAGGTGCAGGTTCTCGGGCGCCTGGCGTCGGCGTCCTGCGGCATGGCCGCGCAGCTCGCGGTGCCCCTCCCAGAAGGGCGCCCAGGACATGAACGAGCTGGCGTCGATGGCCTTCATGACGTGGTTGCCCTGCGCGACGTCGGTGCCGAACTCCTCGAGCATCGCCCACGCCTCGTTGGTCTCCACGCCCTCGGCGGTGACCCTGATCCCCAGGCTGTGGCCCAGCTCGACGATCGAGCGGACGATCACGGCGTCGTTGGTGCGGATCACCATCCGCTCGACGAAGGACATGTCGATCTTGATCTCGTCGACCGGGAACTTCCGCAGGTGCGACAGCGAGGAGAACCCGGTGCCGAAGTCGTCGATGGCGAGGGGGACGCCCATGTCGCTGACGCGGGGCAGGACACCCAGCGCCTCGACCTCCTGGGTCAGCAGCGCGGTCTCGGTGACCTCGACGCTGATGGACCCGGCCGGCAGCTCGAAGGCGTCCAGCACCGTCTGGATGCGGTCGGGCAGGTTGTGGTCGGCGATGTCCCGCTCGGTCAGGTTGACCGCGATCGAGATCTCGATGCCCTCCGCCCGCAGCGCGGCGCAGTGGGCGGCGGCCTGGTGCAGCACGAAGTCGGTCAGCTCGCGCAGCAGACCCGCGTGCTCGGCGATGACGATGATCTCCCCCGCGGGGATGGGCCCCAGTGTCGGGTGGAACCAGCGGATCAGGGCCTCGGCGCCGACCAGGCGGCCGTCGACGAACGACACCTTGGGTTGGAACACGACCGTCAGCGCCCTGGCTGCCAGGGCTGCCCGCAGGTCGGTGGCCAGACCCAGACGGCGGGTGCGGTGGCGGTCCAGCTTGCCCTCGTACACGGTGAGGGTCTCGCCCCTGGCCTTGGCCGCGTACATCGCGACGTCGGCGGCGCGGATCAGCTCCTCAGGGCCGTCACCGTGGTCGGGGAACCGTGCGACGCCGATGCTGACGCTCAGGTCCAGCACCAGGTCGCCGTGTGCGACCGGCGCGGCGACGGCCGCCGCCAGCTCCTCGGCGATGGTCACGGACTGCCGTGCCAGCTCCGCGGCACTGTCGCCCGACAGCAGGACGATGAACTCGTCGCCGCCCAGCCGCCCGACGGCATCGGCCTGGCTGCCGACGGCGGCGATGCGCTGACCGATCTCGGCCAGCACCACGTCGCCGGTCTGGTGGCCCAGGGTGTCGTTGACCTCCTTGAAGCCGTTCAGGTCGATCAGCAGGACGGCGAGCGCCGTGTCGGACTGCAGCCCGTCGGCGACCGCGGCCGAGATCATCGTCTCGATGCTGGCGCGGCTGGGCAGACCGGTCAGCTCGTCGAAGCTGGCCTGTCGCTCCAGGCTGGCCAGCCGCCGGGTGAAGGAGATCGCCTGCCCCGTCTCCTGGGCGGCCTGCAGCAGCAGCGCCCGGTGCTCGGTGGTGTAGGGGGTCGCGTCATCGGCCGGGCGCATGGCCCACAGCAGGCCCTGGGCCGACGACGGTGTGCCGATGGGGGCGAAGGCGACGTGGTGGTCGACCTCGTCCAGCCCCAGCGACTCGGCGAGCTCGACGATCTCGGCGGGGCGGACAAGGACGAAGGCGACCCGACCCAGGCTCTCGGCGACCAGCCGCTGCAGCTCGTGCGGCTCGTCCAGGTCCAGGACGGTGCCGTCGGCCAGCGCGACGACGTGACCGGTGCCGCTCTGCACGATGCCGACGGCCGTGGCCTCCAGGGGTGCCAGCAGGGCGGCGGCCGCGTGACCGGCGACCGCACCGCTGGGGATGCCGTGCAGCAGGCTGGACTGCAGGTCGGCGATGTGCCGCATGTCCTTGGTGGTCCGGGCCGCCCGTGCGTCCAGCAGCGACCCCAGCATCAGCGCGGTCGCAGCGACGACGGCGATGCCCGCGCCCGCCACCTCGGTACGGGCCAGGATGACGCAGCCGACGGCCGTGGCCGTCCCGACCACCAGGGCCTGGACGTCACCTGCTGCCAGCGCGACCTGCGGCGCGGTGTCGCCGCCGTCGTCCAGGGCCCACTCCACCGTCAGCTTCGCCACGGTGGCGACGACGACGGCCAGGGTCAGCGCGATCCAGGTACGGGGCGTCGTGGCGTCGCCCGGCATCGCCACCAGCCTGAAGACCATGATCGCCAAGGCGGTCTCGAGCGTGGCTGCGGCTGCCTCGGTCAGCGCCCGCATCGGCCGGCTGGTGCGCATCACCAGGTTCACACCCAGCACGGCGGTCAGCTCGACGATCATCAGCACGGCGGGGGCGAGGAACGCCAGACCGGCGACCAGCGGGATGACCCGGCGGGCGTGCACGTAGCGTCCGGTCCAGCTCTCGGCCGTCAGCCGGACGCCCTGGGCGGCGGCCAGGCCGACCGCCACCAGCAGCCAGACGCCGGGTGCCGACGGCAGGAAGGCGGGATGTCCCATCAGGAGCGCCGCTATCACGGCGATGGTGGCCACGGCCGTGACCAGCAGCCCCATCCAGGTGTCGGTCTCGAGCACTGCCCTCGCACGTGGTCGCAGCGACCACTGCAGCTCGCGTACCGGTCGTTCGGTGTCCATGCCGTCTCCCCGCCGTTCGTGTGACTGGTCTCTTACATCTTGATCACGTGCGGTAGTCGTACCTGCACGTAAGGCACTGTCCGTCATACGGGCGGCCGTGGCCGGCCCTTACGCGGCGGTCGGTGAACGATGTTCGTTCACCGGGCCATGCGGCTCCTGTTGCGGGCGGTGGCACCATGGGGAGCGTGAACCCTGCAGCCACATCCCCACCGGAACTCGACGACCGCAAGGCCGCCGTGCTGCTGGCCGTGGTGCGCGCCTACGTACGGCTCGGTGAGCCCGTCGGCTCGCGGACGGCGGTGGACGAGGCCGGTCTCGGCGTCTCCGCGGCGACGGTCCGCAACGAGATGTCCGCGCTCGAGGACGCCGGCTACATCACCCATCCCCACACCTCCGCAGGACGCATCCCCACCGACAAGGGCTACCGCTTCTTCGTCGATGCCCTGCGCGGGCAGGTCAGCGACGACCCCGACGTCAGCCGCGAGCAGGTCGCGGTGCTCGACGACCTGCTGGCCGGCGCCACGGACCTCGAGGACCTCCTGCAGAAGGCGACGGGCGCCCTGTCGCGCCTGACCCGGTTCGCCGGGCTGGTCGCGGCACCGCGGCTGGACCGCTCGCGCCTGAAGCACATCGAGCTGGTGCAGCTGTCGCCGGTGACCGTCCTGGCCGTCGCGATCGCCGACACCGGCCGGGTCACCAAGCGGATGATCGAGCTGGCCGAGCCCTTGACCGAGGTCGACGTCCAGCTGGCCCGCCATGCCGTTAACTCCGTCGCTGCGGGCCTGCGGGGTCTGGAGGCGCCGGACGCCATCGCCGGCCTGTCCGCCGGCGCCCCGCCGAACCTGACCGAGCTGATCGACCGGGTCGCCGACGGCGTCCGCTCGGGCATCGCCGAGGTCGACTCGCTGTCCACGGGCCTGTACGTCGGGGGCACGTCGTCCCTGGCCGAGGAGGGGCAGTTCGCCCGCCTCGAGCAGGTCAAGCGGGTCTACGAGACGCTCGAGGAGCAGGTCGTGGTGCTGCAGGTGCTGCGTGAGGCGCTGCGTGATGCCGACCCGGGTGTACGGATCGGCGGGGAGCTGCCGCTGCGGCAGCTCGAGGACTGCGCCATCGTGGCCACCTCCTACGACGCCCCCAGCGAGTCCGCCGGCCAGATCGGCGTGCTCGGACCCAGCCGCATGGACTACCGCGCCACCCTCGGCGCCGTCCGCGCCGTCGCCGACACCCTCGAGCGTGCGATCGCCGGGATGACGGGCACCGCCAGGATCACCTCCCCCACACCCCCGACAGACGGAACCGCCGATCGTGCGTGATCTCTACGACGTGCTCGGGGTGTCCAAGGACGCCTCCGACTCCGACATCAAGAAGGCCTACCGCAACAAGGCCCGCGAGCTGCACCCTGACCAGGGGGGCGACGAGGAGGGCTTCAAGGAGCTGACCGCCGCCTACGAGGTCCTGAAGAACCCGCAGGCGCGCAGCAACTACGACCGGTTCGGCGATCCCCGCGGGCCCGGCGGTGGGGCCGGCGGAGGCGACCCGTTCGGCGGCTTCGGCGACCTCGGCGACCTGATCAACGCCTTCTTCGGCCCGGGTGCGGGCGTCGGCGGGTCCCGTCGCGGGCAGCCCTCCAACGCCGGTCGCGACGCGATCGTGGACGTCCAGGTGACCCTGGAGGAGGCCGCGGGCGGCGTCGAGAAGGATGTCGAGGTCACCCTGGACCGCACCTGCGCCACCTGCGAGGGCACCGGGTCGGCCGGCGGGACCGGCCCGACCACCTGCAGCACCTGCAACGGCCAGGGCATGGTCCAGCGGGTCCGCAACGGCATCTTCGGGCAGATGCTGACCCAGTCCGCGTGCCCCGCGTGCGAGGGTGCCGGCTCGATCGTCACCGACCCGTGTCGCGACTGTCGCGGCGACGGTCGCCAGCAGACCACCGAGACCCTCACCATCCCGATCCCCGTCGGGATCGACGACGGGCGTCGGGTCCGCCTGACGGGGAGGGGCGAGGCCGGTCGCAACGGCGGACCGGCCGGCGACCTGTACGTCCGCGTCAACGTCCAACCCCACGACGTCTTC
>JBFKGB010000224.1:0-6225 GCA_041633535.1 Euzebya sp.
CGACGGGCCCGTCGCCGCCACTGCGCTGGTCTGGAACGACGAGGAGCTGCGCTACGACTTCGGTCCCGACCATCCGCTGAAGCCCATCAGGGTGCAGCTGACCGTGGACCTGATCCGGGCCTGCCGGCTGGACACCGGCCCGGGCGTGCTGACGCTGCCCCGCGACGCCTACTCCATGGACGACCTGGTCGCCCTGCACGACCCGCGCTACGTCGAGGCCGTGATGGCGATGTCGGAGTCGCCGCGGCCGGAGGGCGACATGCGCTGGGGCCTGGGTCCGGGCGACACGCCGGTGTTCCGGGGCATGCACGAGGCGTCGCTGGAGGTCTGCGGGGCCTCCGTCGCTGCCGCACGTGCCGTGTGGGAGGGGCGGGTCGTCCACGCCTTCAACCCCGCCGGCGGCCTGCACCACGCCATGCCCGACCGTGCGGCGGGCTTCTGCGTGTACGACGACCCGGCCGCGGCGATCAGGTGGCTGCTGGACCACGGCGCCGAACGGGTCGCCTACATCGACATCGACACCCACCACGGCGACGGCGTCCAGGCGTTCTTCTACGACGACCCGCGGGTCCTCACGCTGTCGCTGCACGAGTCCGGGCGGACGCTGTTCCCCGGGACCGGCTTCGCCGACGAGATCGGGGAGGGGGACGCACGCGGCTCGTCGCTGAACATCGCGCTGCCGATGGCCACGACGGGGACGGTGTACCTGGAGGCGTTCGACGCCATCGTCCCGGACGCGCTGGACGCCTTCGCCCCCGACGTGCTGGTCACCCAGCTGGGGTGCGACACCCACATGACCGACCCGCTGGCGCACCTGGCGCTGACCACCGACGACTACCACGTCCTGGCGGGCCGCCTGCACGCCCTCGCCCACCAGCACGCCCACGGCCGCTGGGTCGCCACCGGTGGCGGGGGCTACCAGATCGCCTCCGTCGTGCCGCGGGCCTGGACGATCTACTTCGCCGAGCTGACCGGGCAGGAGGTCCCCTACGAGGTGCCCTACGACTTCCTGCGCCGCGTCGAGGAGGCCACCGGGCAGCGCAGCCCCGCCGAGTTCCTGGAGGGGCACGCCCGCGTGTCGGCCGAGCGCGAGGAGATCATCCGCCGTGCCGCCCACGCCGCCGTGGAGGACCTGAAGCGCGAGGCCTTCGACCACCTGGCCCGCCTGACCTGACCTGACCTGCCCCGGCCCCGCGGCCGGGTGGGGTGAGCACGATCCACCATGGTGGATCCTGCTCAAGCCTCGGTCAGGCCCGGACGTCGATCGTGACCTTGCCGGCGGTCCGGCGCTCGCGCATGTCGATGTGGGCCTGCCGGGCGTCGCCCAGCGCGTAGGACGGGCCGGTGATGGGCTTCAGGGTGCCGTCCAGGACCAGCCCGAACAGCTCCTGCAGCGGGGTGGCGATCATGCCGGCCGGGTCGGCGAAGCAGTGGACCAGCCAGAAGCCGGCGACGGCGCGGCTGCGGCCCATCAGCGCGCCCAGGTCGACCTTGGACGGCTCGCGACGGCTGGCCATCCCGAAGAACGCCATCCGACCGAACGGCGCCAGCGACGCCAGGCTCTCGTCGGTCACGCTGCCGCCCGTCATCTCCAGGATCACGTCGACCTTGTGCCCGCCGTTGGCGGCCTCGATGTCCTCCTTCAGCTGCGGGCTGCGCGCGTCGATCGCCACGTCCGCGCCCAGGTCCAGCACCATGCGGCGCTTCTCCTCCGTCGAGGCCGCACCGATGACCCGCCCGGCGCCCCAGGCCCTGGCCAGCTGCACGGCCAGGCTGCCGACGCCGCCCGCCGCGGCCTGGACCAGGACCGACTCGCCCTCGGCCATGTGGGTCGAGGTGCGCAGCAGGTGCCAGGCCGTCAGACCCTGCACCAGCAGCGACAGCGCCTGGGCGTCGCTGACCCCGTCCGGCACCTCGATCAGGGAGCCCTCGGGCACCGCGACCTTCTCGGCGTAGCCGCCGTTGCCCAGGATCGCGACCACGCGACGACCGTCGACGGTGCCGGCCACCTCGCCGCCGGGGATCATCGGCAGGGACTGCTCGGCCAGGTAGGAGTTCTCGGCCTGGTGGGTGTCGGCGTAGTTCACGCCGGCCAGGGTCACGTCGACCACGACCTCGCCCTCGCCGGGCACGGGGTCGGGCAGCTCGGTCAGCTCGAGGACGTCGGGACCGCCGAAGGCGGAGATCTGGATGGCACGCATGGACGGCAGCATAGGCCGGGTGGGACACGGTCTGGGCGGTCCACAACCTTTCCCCTGCCCATGCGCACACCCTCGGTTACGTTCTGGACATCGTTCAGGGATAGCCTCAGGGGCCTGCGCCATCGCGCAGCAGAGGGAGGAGTCACGGTGACCGAGGGCGGTCAGCAGTCGAGGGAGCACGGTCGACGCATCCTGATCACGGGGATCGCGGGGACCCTTGCCGGGCGTCTGGCGTTGCGGCTGGAGGCCGACGAGCGCGTCGAGTACGTCGGCGGGGTCGACCTGACCCAGCCCTCGCACGAGCTGAAGCGCACCGAGTTCGTCCGCGCCGACCTGCGCAACCCGCTGGTCGCCAAGGTCATCGAGTCCACCCGGGTGGACACGATCGTGCACATGTCGATCACCTCCGAGCCCGGTGCGGTCGGTGGTCGCAGCCGCATGAAGGAGCTGAACGTCATCGGGACGATGCAGATGCTCGGTGCGGCCCAGAAGGCCCCCCGCGTCCGCAACCTGGTGCTGCGCTCGACCACCGCCGTCTACGGCAGCCACTTCCGCGACCCGGCGCTGTTCCGCGAGGACACCCAGCCGCGGACGGTGCCCCGCAGCGGCTACACGCAGGACATCACCGAGGTCGAGGGCTACGCCCGTGGCTTCGGACGTCGTCGTCCCGACGTGGACCTGACGATCCTGCGGTTCGCCAACTTCATCGGTCCCGAGATCGAGACGACGCTGACGAAGTACCTGTCGATGAGGGTCATCCCGACCGTGCTGGGCTACGACCCCCGGCTGCAGCTGCTGCACACCGACGACGCCCTCGAGGTGCTGTACCGCGCGACGATGGGGTCCCACCCGGGGATCTTCAACGTCGCCGGCCCCGGCATCGTCTACCTGTCGCAGGCCGCACGCATGGCCGGCCGGCCCACCATCCCGGTCCCCGCCCCCCTCGGCGGGATGCTCTCGACGCTGCTGCGGCCCCTCAGCGGGGTGGACTTCACCGCCGAGCAGCTGCCGCTGCTGCAGTTCGGTCGCGTGGGCGACATCTCGCGGATGCGGCGCGAGTTCGGCTACGAACCCCGCTTCACCACCAAGCAGGCGCTCCAGCAGTTCATCGACAGCGGTCGCATCACCCCGCTGGTCGACCCTGCACGCATCGAGCAGCTCGAGCACCGGATCGGCGACGCGCTGGTGTCGACCCTGGGGAGGATCCGTGACTGAACCCGGAGCAGAGATCATCCGTCCGGACAGCCGCCGTCGTCCGACGTCGGCGGCCGAGTCCGAGCTGCGCGACCGCTGCCGCGAGCCCCGGGCCGACGGTGCGCCGTGCCGGCTGTACCTGGACGAGGCGGGCCTGTGCCGCGTGTGCCAGCCCGAGCGGGCGACCCCGGTCCAGCCCCGGCCGCTGCTGCCGGCCCCGCCGCGGCTGGACGACCGGACGATGGACGACCTGGAGCAGGCGGTCCGCGGGATCCTGTCCTTCGCGCGACGCCGGCTGACCGGCGACTTCGAGGTCGACGACTACGGCTTCGACCGCGACCTGACCGAGCAGGTCATCATGCCGCTGGCCCGTCCGCTGTACCAGCAGTGGTGGCGCGTCCGGGCGGCCGGCATCGGCAACGTGCCCGACACCGGCGGTGCGCTGCTGGTCGCCAACCACGCGGGGACCATCCCGTTCGACGCCGTCATGACCAAGCTGGCGGTGTTCGACGAGCACCCGCAGAAGCGCCACGTCCGTGAGCTGGCCGCCGACCTGGCCCTGAAGGTGCCGGTGGTCGGGCCGCTGGCCCGCAAGACCGGCAACACGCTGGCCCACAGCGAGGACGCCATCAACCTGCTGGGCTCCGGCGAGCTGGTCGGCGTGTGGCCCGAGGGCTTCAAGGGCATCGGCAAGGCCTACCGGGACCGCTACAAGCTGCAGCGCTTCGGGCGTGGCGGCTTCGTCGAGGTCGCGATCCGCGCCGGCGTCCCGATCATCCCCGTCGCCACCATCGGGTCGGAGGAGATCTATCCGATCGTCGCCAACATCAAGCCGCTGGCCCGCCTGCTGGGGTTCCCCTACTTCCCGATCACCTGGCAGTTCCCGCTGCTGGGTCCGCTGGGTCTGGTGCCGCTGCCCTCCAAGTGGGTCATCGAGTTCGGCGAGCCGATCCACACCGACCACTACGGGCCGGACGCCGCCGACGACCCCATGACGGTCTTCGAGATCACCGACCGGGTGCGCGACACGATCCAGCAGATGATCTACCGCAACCTGATGGGCCGGCGCTCGATCTTCTTCTGAGCAGGATCCACCATGGTGGCCGGGTGATGTCACACCGGCGTGCGAGGGTGGGGGGCGATGACGGAGCGGACGTGGACGGTGGCCGAGATCGGCCGTCGCATCGAGCAGGTCGTCGCCGACCGGATGGCGACGTCGTTCTGGGTCGGCGGCGAGCTCGCCGACCTGAAGCGGACCGCTCGCGGCATGGCGTTCTTCTCGCTGGTCCAGACCGACGACCGCGGGCGGATCGTGGCACGGCTGCCCGGCACCATGTCCTCGGGCAAGGTGCGGCTGGCCGACCGGCGCATGGCCCGCGTCGGACAGCCGCTGCAGGACGGGCTCCAGGTCCGCATCCGCGGGCACCTGCAGTGGTTCACGCCCGGGGGCCGGCTGTCGCTGGCCCTGGACGACATCGACCCTGCCCACACCGCCGGGGCCATGGCGCTGGCGCGCCGCCAGCTGCTGGAGGCGTTGCAGGCCGAGGGGCGGACTGCCCGCAACGCCGCGATGCCCCTGGCCCGGCTGCCGCTGCGGCTGGGGCTGGTCACCCGGGGCGGCAGCCAGGCCTACCACGACCTGACCGACGAGCTGGCGGCCACAGGGCTGCCGTTCCAGGTGACGCTGGTGTCCTCGGGTGTCCAGGGCATCCACGCCCCGCGCGAGCTGACCGCCGCCGTCCGGATGCTCGGTGCCCGTGAGGACCTGGACCTGGTGCTGCTGACCCGCGGTGGTGGGGCGGACCTGGACCTGGCGACGTTCGACGACGCCGGTCTTGCCCGGGCCGTGGCCGACTGTCCGCTGCAGGTCTGGACCGGCATCGGCCACCACACCGACACGCCGGTCTGCGAGCAGGTGGCCGCCCGCGCGTTCAAGACGCCGACCGCGCTGGCGCAGGGCGTCATCGCGACGGTCGGGCAGGCGGTCGACGCGACCGAGGCGGCCTACGGCGGCGTCACCCGGGCCGCACGGCACCACCTGGACCGGGCCGGGGCGCGGCTGGACCTGGCGGGCCAGCGCACCCAGACCGCACGTGTCGTGCTGCGTGGCGCCGCCGGACGGCTGGATGCCGACGCCCGCCGTCTGCACGTCGCCGGACGGCAGGCGGTCGGTCACCACCGACGGTCGCTGGACCGGGCGGTGGGACGGCTGCGGCACGTGTCGACCGCCGGGCTGTCGACCGCCAGGCAGCGGATCGACGCGCACGCCGGGCTGATCGAGGCCTACGACCCCGCCCGGCTGCTGGCGCGGGGCTGGTCGGTGACGACCGACGCCGACGGCGTGCTGGTCACCGGGCCGGTCCCGGTCGGCACCCGGCTGCGCACCACGACGCGGGGAGGCATCATCCCCTCGAAGGTCGTCGACGATGATTGAGGGGCCAGTGGCACAGCAGGACGTCAGCACCGAGCCGGTCAGCTACGCGGCCGCGGAGGCCGAGCTCGAGGACATCCTGACCGCGCTCGAGGACGAGGCCGTGGACGTGGACCAGCTGTCCACCCACGTGCAGCGTGCCAAGACGCTGATCACCTGGTGCCGGGCGCAGGTCGCCGCGGCCGAGATCACCATCACCGAGCTGCTGGCCGACGACACCGCCTGACCGGCAGCACCGCCGGTCGGCCGCCGCACGGCGTCACAGCTGTGGTGCGCCTGACCCCATTCCGTCAGGCAGACCCTCGATGATCTCCTCGACGGCGTCGCGGACCGGGTCGGCCGGTCCGGGTCCGGGGTCGGGGACGGGGATCGGCAGCGGGCTGGTGCCGCCACCGCCGC
>JBFKGB010000225.1:0-6218 GCA_041633535.1 Euzebya sp.
ACCATGACCGGTGACCCGGCAGTCACCATGACCGGTGACCCGGCATGACCGGTGCCCCCACCCTGGTCGCCGACCTGCGGGACGCGGTCGGCGAGGCGCACGTGCTGACCGACCCGGCGCAGCGGGCGGGGTACGAGACCGACTGGACGGGTCGGTTCAGCGGGCGGGCCGTGGCCGTCGTGCGCCCCGCCAACACCGGCCAGGTCGCGGACGTGCTGCGGGTGTGCGCCCGCCACGGCGTGGGCGTGGTCCCGCAGGGCGGCAACACCGGCCTGGTCGGGGGCGGGGTCCCACGCGACGGAGAGGTGCTGCTGAGCCTGACCCGCCTGGACCGGGTCGGTGAGGTCGAGCCCTCCGGTCCGGCCCTGACCGTCGGGGCGGGCGCGACCCTGGCCGCGGCCGACCGGGCGGCGTCGACCCATGGCCTGGAGGTGGGCGTGGACATGGCCTCGCGCGACACGGCCACGATCGGGGGGATGGTCGCGACCAACGCCGGCGGCATCCACGTCGTCGCCAACGGGTCGATGCGCCACCGCCTGCTGGGGCTCGAGGCCGTCCTGGCCGACGGCACCGTGCTGCGCCGGATGCCCGGCCTGGTGAAGGACAACGCCGGCTACGACCTGCCACAGCTGCTGGCCGGCAGCGAGGGGACCCTGGCCGTCATCACCGCCGTCAACCTGCGGCTGGTCCCCCGCCCCTCAGCGACCACGGTCGTCCTGCTGGGCTGTCCCGACATCGGTGACCTGCTGGGTCGGGTCGTCGCCGCGCGCCGTGTGGGTCGGGTGCGGGCCGCCGAGCTGATGCGCGACCGCGGTGTCGCGCTGGTCGCCGAGCACACGGGCGCCCGGCCACCGTTCCCGACCACGCCGTTCCTGCTGCTGCTGGAGCTGGAGGGGCTGGTGCCCACCGACGCGCTGGTCGGGCTGATCGGGGACCGGCCGGCCGCCGTCGCCCAGGACCGCGCGGACCAGCGGGGGCTGTGGGCCGTGCGCGAGCAGCACACCGAGGCCATCAACCGGGCCGGTGTGCCGGTGAAGCTGGACGTGACCCTCCCGCTGGAGCGCCTGGCGACGTTCCTGCACGACCTCGACGACCTGGAGCCGCAGGCCGTCAGCTTCGGGCACGTCGCCGACGGGAACCTCCACATCTCGCTGCTGCAGCACCGTGACGGCAGCGAGGACCTGATCCTGTCGCTGGTCGCGGACAACGGCGGCTCGATCGCCAGCGAGCACGGCGTCGGGATCGCCAAGGCCGGCCACCTGCACCTGACGCGCAGCGCCGCCGAGATAGCCGCGATGCGGGCCATCAAGGCCGCGCTGGACCCGGCCGGCCTGCTGAACCCCGGCGCGGTGCTCCCGGCCTGACCGGCGTCAGCCCACGGACGTGATCGCGGCCGGCAGGATGACGCTGAACCGGCATCCCCCCTCGACGTTCACGACCTGCACCGTGCCACCGTGCGCCTGCACCAGCCCGCGCGTGATCGCCAGCCCCAGACCGGAGCCACCGTCCTCGCGGGGGGTCCGTGCCTGCTCACCCCTGAACGACGCCTCGAACACCCGGTCGATGACCTCGGGGGGGATCCCGCCGCAGCTGTCCTCCACCGCGAGGACCGCCTCGCCGGCGTCGGTCACGTCCACGGTGACCACGACCCGCCCGCCGTCGACGGACTCGCGGACCGCGTTGGCCACCAGGTTCCGCAGGACGCGGGACAGCTCCGTCGCCCCGCCGCGGACCGTCACGTCGGGGGTGGCCACGTCGGCGGACAGCCGGACGCCACGACGGTCCGCGATCGCGCCCACACCCGCGAGGGCGTCACCGACCAGCGCCGCGAGGTCGACCGGTGCCGCCTCGACGACCAGCGCCCCGGCCTCGAGCCGTGAGACCTCGAACAGGTCCTGCACCAGGACCGCCAGCCGGTCGGACTCGCGCCGCAGGGTCGCGTGGTAGCGCTGGACCTCCTCGGGATCGGTGACCAGGTCGTCCTCCAGCAGCTCGGTGATCGCCCTGATCCCCGCCAGCGGCGTCCGCAGGTCGTGGGAGACCCAGGTGACCAGCTCCCGACGGGCGGCGTCCATGGCCTGCTCGCGTCCGCGGGACTCCTCCAGCTCCCGGCGGGTCGTCTCCAGCTGGGCGGCCAGCCGGGCGAACTCGGCGAACACCGGCTCGGGCATCGGAGTGTCCGTCGTCGCCGTCGACCAGGCGTCAGGGTCACCCATCCGTCTGGCGACCTCACCCAGCGAGCGGCTGGCCGCACCGACCCGCTCGCCCAGGAGCAGCGCGGCCACGACCGACACCACGGCGCCGACCGCGACGACGACGCCGAGGACCTGCAGGTCGTGGGCGTCGAAGAACATGGCGTTGCCGCCCGCCAGCGCCCCGGCGGTGACCGCCGAGGTCGACGTCAGCGCCACGACCACGACCTGGGCGGTGAACGACCGGCCACGCAGCAGACGCAGCAGGGCGGCACCGAGCAGCCCGGTCAGGACCGCCGCCCCACCCGCGATGCCGACCAGCTGCACCAGGTCCTCGCGCGGCAGGCCCAGCAGGACGGCCAGCAGCGTCACGCCGACCAGACCGGCCAGGCCGGCCAGGGCGGCCCGTGAGGTCCCCCTCACCCGCCGAACCGGTAGCCGACGCCCCAGACGGTCTGGACGAAGGTCGGCTCGGTCGGGTCCGGCTCGATCTTCTCGCGCAGCCGCCGGACGTGGACGGTCACCGTCGAGGTGTCGCCGAACGTGTAGCCCCAGACGTGCTCCAGCAGCGCCTCGCGGCGGAACGCCTCGCGCGGGTGGGCCATCAGGAACGCCAGCAGGTCGAACTCGCGCTGCGTCAGGTCCACCGGGGTGCCCTGCACCGTCACGGTGTGCGACCGGTGGTCCAGCCGGATGCCGTCGACGTCCAGCACGTCGGGGACGGCTGCGCCGTCCGGCGGTGCGGACCGGCGCAGGACGTTGCGCACACGCGCCACCAGCTCCCGCGGGCTGAACGGCTTGGCCAGGTAGTCGTCGGCGCCGTGCTCGAGCCCTGCGATCCGGTCCCCGGTGTCGCCCAGGGCGGTCAGCATGATGATCGGCACGTCGCTGACGGCCCGGACCTGCCGGCAGATCTCCTTGCCGTCGGTGCCGGGCAGCATCAGGTCCAACACGATCAGGTCCGGCAGGTCGGCCTGCAGCCGACGCAGTGCGGCGGTCCCGTCGGCGAGGTGCTCGACCTCGTACCCCTCACGCCGCAGGTAGCGGGTGACGACCTCGGCGACGGTCCGGTCGTCCTCGACGACGAGGACGCGGGAGGAGGGGGCGGGAGCGGCGTGCATGAGGGGCCCATCAAACCACCCGGCAGGAACCGACGGGCGAAGTGGAGAACATCTCCTCTACGAGCCGAACACCAGGAGCACGCCATGCCGGACACCGTCCGCACCACCCTCCGCGCCGCCGTGCGTCGCGTCGTCGCCATCGCCCTCGCAGCCGGCATGACCGTGTCCGCGGCGTGGGCCGGCATCGCGATCGCCCCGGTCCCCGACGTCGACGGGGGCACCGCCGTCGGCACGTCATCGCTGGAGGCGGTGCTGGGTGCCGACCCGATGCAGGGCGGGCTGCTGGTCGGCGCCTCGGCGCTGTCGCTGTTCCCCCGCCCTCAGGACTACGCCGCGGAGTTCCCCGGCGCCACATGGCTGCAGGGTGAGGAGAACCGGGCGGCGTGCACCACGCTGAGCCCCTCGCTGTTCAGCGAGTTCACCAGCGACCCCGAGCACGCCGCGCACCTGGTGACCGCCGGCCCGAACCCGTGGCCCGAGAACCCCGACTGCCTGTACATGGGCGGCTTCGGCCTGGGCCCGGTCAACCCGGTGCTGGACTGGGACCGTGCGCCGGGTGACCCCGGGTACGTGGCCGACGACGACCCGCAGACCGGCCACGGCCTGTGGGCGCGCACCCTGGTGCTGTCCGACGGGCAGGACACCGCGGTCATCACGATGCTCGATGCCGAGGGCTACCTCTACGAGTACGCCACGAAGTGCCAGGCCGCGCTGCGGCCCGACTGCGGCGCCCGTGGCATCGCCGAGTCGCTGGGCGCCGAGCTGGGCTTCGACCCCGACGGCATGGCCATCTCCTCCACCCACGCCCACTCCTCCATCGACCTGATCGGGGGCTGGGGCTTCGTGCCCGACTGGTACTTCGCCCAGGTCGTCGACACCGTCAAGGCGTCGGTGCGTCAGGCGTTCGCCGCGATGGAGCCGGCGGTCGTCGAGGTCGGCGAGGAGCTCGCCCGCGAGTTCAACGGCGAACGACGCGACACCTACCGCTCGCCGGAGGAGCAGCAGCTGGCCTGGCTGCGGGCCGTGTCGGCCGAGTCGGTGGCCGCCGGAAGCCCCCAGGTCATCGCCACGCTGGGTGCCTACGCCGCCCACCCGACGTCCTACGGGACCAACGGCGGCACCGCCCACCCGGACTGGGTCGGCGTGTTCACCTCGCGGCTGCAGGAGCGGTTCGGCGGCGTCGGCATGCACGTGATGACGGGCCTGGGGAACATGTCCAACCGCACCGGCCGGACCGGCTCGACGGCGCTGGCCGACCTGGTCCCCGCGGTCGGGGAGGGGCACGTGCTGACCAGCACCGACGTGCGCGCCGACGGGCTGCGCTGGGACCAGCCGGTCACCAACGCCCCGCTGACCGCGCTGGGGCTGCCGGGCTTCTTCGACCGCTCATTCCGGCTGCAGCCGGCCGCGGTGACGACCGGGCAGGAGCCATCGACCGCCCCGTGCCAGTCGCAGTCGCCGACGTCGGTGGAGCTGCAGGCCACGGCGGTGCGGATCGGCGAGGACTTCGCCTTCACCGCCGCACCCGGTGAGATCTTCGCCAACGTCTCCAACACCATCAAGGAGCAGTCGGGCGCCCTGGTCACGATGCCGATGGGGCAGAGCAACGACGCCCTGGGCTACATGCCGCAGCAGTTCGAGCTGAACGAGGTCGGCCAGCAGGGGCTGGGCTTCGCCATCGGCGGCGTGGCGTTCGTCAACTACGAGGACAGCTACGCCATCGACCGCTGCGTCGGCGACATGGTGCTGGAGACCACGATCGGTCTGCTCGACGGCCTGTGAGCAGGATCCACCATGGTGGATCCTGATCACGCTGTCACACCCGGGGCGTAGCGTGCGGGCATGTTCGATGTGCTGACGCTCCGCGACGACCACGACGACCTGGGTCGTCGACAGCGGATCACCGCCACCGTGAACGCGGTCGGCGGGCTGCGGCTGCGCAGCCGCACGGTGGACGAGGGCGGGGTGCACGAGTGGGTGCTGGACCACACGACCGCACAGACCGAGGAGGTCACGATGCTGCTGGGCGGCGATGAGGGGGTCGGCATCCTGGACGTGCTGCGGGCCCGACAGGCCCAGGACGCGCTGCCGACCTCGCTGCACGCCTGGCTGGCCGAGCAGGGGGTCGAGGGGATGCTGGGCACGTCCCGGGGGTAGCGTTCGGGCATGTCGATCCGCACTGCACCTGTCGTCGCCGCCGGCCTGGTCGGGGGCTACCTCGTGGCCCGCGCAACCGGGAACCGTCCCCTGGGCGGCGCCGTCCTGGCCGCCGCCGGCATCACCGCCGGCCGGTCGTGGTCCGACACCGTCGGCCCTGCGAGGGCGGCGCTGCTGGGCGCCGTCTACGTGGGTGGCTTCGGTGCCTCCCACCCGCTGGCGAAGAAGATCGGCGCGTGGCCGGCCGTGCTGACCGTGACGGGCGCCAGCGCCGTGGCGTCCCACCTGCTGGCCGACCGCGCCCGATGAGGCAGCCATGACCGGACCCACGGACGTGACACCCCCGCGCGGCAGCGCGGTCGCCGCCGCGCCGGACCCGCAGACCGAGCAGGCCCTGCGGCTGCTGCGTCCCGTCGCGCTCGTGATCTCGATCCTGACCGCCCTGGGCGCGGCGTTCGTCCTGTCGCGGGTCATCGACACACTCGGCGCGTTCGCGCTGCGGCTGACCATGGGCGCGCTGGCCAGCGCCGTCGCCGTCACCGTCGTGCTGCGGCTGTTCGCCCTGCGTGACCAACCCGGGCGGCAGCGCCGGTTCCGCTGGTACGCCGTGCTGGAGACCGCGGTCGTCGCCGGACTCCTCGGTCGGGCGCTGCTGGACCGGCAGCCCGACCTGTTCCCGCTGCTGGTCGTGCTGTCGGTCGTGGCGGTCGCGGCCTGCGCGACGCAGGCCGCCTGGCTGTGGACGCGC
>JBFKGB010000226.1:0-6197 GCA_041633535.1 Euzebya sp.
CGTCGTGCGTCCCGGCCCGGTGGTCAGCTGGACTGCTGCGCGCCGTGGTCAGCTGGCCTGCTGCGCGCGGTACTCCTGGACGTCGGGGCCGCCCAGCGACTGCAGACGCCAGGACACGTAGGCGTAGGTCACCGCCAGCAGGCCGACCAGCCCGGGCCAGCCGAGCACCAGACGTGCCGTCGTCAACGCCGCCAGCTCGCCCTGCCGGACCAGCAGCAGCTGGACCCCGCCCTTGGCCAGGTAGTAGGCGGCCCACAGCCACGTGACCTCGGAGTAGGCGGGCCTGACCCGTGGGTGCAGGTACCAGCCCATCGGCCAGCGGTAGATCGCGGCGCTGGTGTAGGCCAGGGCCGGACGCCGCACCAGGACGCTGACGACGCACAGCGCACCGAAGGCGAGGTTGCCGACGATCCCGGGCAGGAAGAAGCCCTCGGCATCGCCGCTGAGCAGGGCCACGGCGACCCCCAGCGCCACCCCGCCCAGACCTGACGCGGCCAACGTGAGGCTCTCTCGACGCACGAGGCGCAGGACCAGGACCGCCACACACCAGGTGACGGCCACCGCGGCCGCGGCCGGGACGGACAGGCGCACCGCTGCGACGGCGAAGAGCACCGTGGGCGCCACGGTGTCCACGAGCACCCGGGGGTTGCCCACGACGTCCCTCAGGCCGTACGCGCCGTCGTCGGGCGCGCTCATCGCTGGCACGTCGGGCAGTAGGTGGTCCCTCGGCCCCCGACGACGGTCTTGCGCATCGGGTTGCCACAGCGCGGACAGGGACGGTCCTGCTGGCCGTAGGCGACCAGGAAGTCGGCGTTGCGCCCCGACTGCCCGTTGACCATCTGGTAGTCGCGGAAGGTCGTGCCCTCCCGCTCGATGGACTCGGCGAGCACCTCACGGATCGCCGTGTACAGCCGGTCGCTCCGCGCCCGGCCGACACGCCGCGACGTCGGGTGGATCCGCGCCCGCCACAGGGCCTCGTCGGCGTAGATGTTGCCCACACCGGCGACGGGGCGCTGGGACAGCAGGAAGGGCTTGACCTGCTGACCGGTCGCCTGCAGCGCGGCCGCGAACCCTGCGGGGGTGAAGTCCTCCGACAGCGGCTCGGGGCCCAGCGCCGCCAGCGTGGGCAGCTCGTCGTGCTCGCCCGCCGGGGTGACCGCCACGGTGCCGAACCGACGGACGTCCCGGAAGTCCAGCAGCGACGTCGTGCCGTCGGCTGCGGTCAGCGTGAACGTGGACCGCACGTAGGGGTCCGGGGTCCAGCCGTCCTCATCCCGCCAGCGCAGGACACCCGTCATGCCCAGGTGCAGGATCAGGTCGAGCTGGCCGTCCAGGTCTGCCAGCAGGTACTTGCCACGCCGCTGCAGACCCACGACCGTGTGCCCGGCGGCCATGGTCGGCCGCGTGTAGCGCGGCATGGCGGGGTCGGCCCAGACGTCGGTGACGGTCAGCCCGACGATCCGCGGCGCCAGCTGACGACGCACGCTCTCGACCTCGGGCAGCTCGGGCATCGACGGATCCTTCAGGTTGGGGAACTAACGCTCAAGGATCGCACGGTGGTGTGCCGATGACCTCGGCGACAGGTAACCCAGAGTAGTGAGGCACCCATGAGACTAGCTGAGCGTGATATGACAGCCGGAGCGATCGCACCAGCGTGGGCCGTGGGCTTCCTGCGCGACCGGTGCTCCGTGCTGCAGCGTCAGCTGGTCAACCCCGGCGACCCCCTGCTGGCGGCCGAGGCGGAGGAGGACAGCATCCACTGCTGGATGGAGCTCCTCGGGTCCCTGCGTCCGCTCCCCGAGACGCAGTACGCGACCCTGGAGGCCCTGCACCTGCTGCACGCCCGCATCGCCCAGCGGCTGGAGCGTGGCGGCGTCGGCGACATCTCCGAGGACGTCGAGTACCTCGTCAGGGCCGTCCTGATCGACCAGCTGCAGCGCCAGACCGACGACGTGGTGGACATCCTCGCCTGACCGGGCCGATGAGGGCGTGGGCTTGCTACTGTCCTGCCCATGAGCTCAGTCAGCGCCTCCGGCCAGTTCCTGGTCCCGCCCCCCGTCAACGAGCCCCTGCGCAGCTACGCGCCGGGCAGCCCCGAACGCACCTCCCTGGCCGCGACCATCGCGGCGATGCGGTCGGCAGGCCCCATCGAGGCCCCCATGCACATCGGTGGGCGCGACACCGCAGGTGCGTCCACCTTCCAGGTGCACAGCCCCCATGACCACGGGCTGCACCTGGCGACCGTGCAGGCCGCCGACCCCTCCCACGTGGCCGCGGCGATGGACGCCGCCGACGCCGCCGCCCGCGGGTGGGCCAACACCCCGCTGGTCGACCGGGTCGCGGTGTTCCTGCGGGCTGCGGACCTGCTGTCCGGTCCGTGGCGCGACCGGCTGAACGCGGCGACCATCCTGGGGCAGTCCAAGTCGGTCTACCAGGCCGAGATCGACGCCGCGGCCGAGCTGATCGACTTCCTGCGCTTCAACTGCCAGTTCGCCCAGGACATCCACGCCCAGCAGCCCATCTCCTCGCCCGGCATCTGGAACCGGCTGGACCACCGGCCCCTCGAGGGCGTGGTCCTGGCGATGACGCCGTTCAACTTCACGGCGATCGCCGGCAACCTGCCTGCTGCGCCCGCGATCATGGGCAACGTCGTGGTCTGGAAGCCGTCGGAGAAGCAGGCGTTCGCCGCCCAGCTGACGATGGACCTGTTCCGGGCGGCGGGGCTGCCCGACGGCGTGATCAACCTGGTCCACGGCGACGGCGCCATGGTCAGCGACGTCGTCATGGCCGATCCACGCTTCGCCGGCCTGCACTTCACCGGATCGACCACCGTGTTCCGGTCGCTGTGGAAGAAGGCCGCGGCCAACATCGACGGCTACCGGGCCTACCCGCGGATCGTCGCCGAGACGGGCGGGAAGGACTTCGTCGTCGCCCACCCCTCCGCCGATCCCGCCGCCGTCGCGGTCGGCCTGGGCCGGGGGGCCTTCGAGTACCAGGGGCAGAAGTGCTCTGCGGCCAGCAGGGCCTACGTGCCCGCGTCGCTGTGGCCCGCCGTCCGCGAGCAGCTGGTCGGCATCGCCGAGGACATCACCGTGGGCGACGTCGCCGACCTGTCGACGTTCTTCGGCGCGGTGATCGACCAGGGTGCCTACCGGCGGCTGACGGATGCCGTCGCCCAGGCCCGTGACGCGGGCGTGGACGTCCTCGTCGGCGGCGGCGGCGACGACCGCGACGGCTGGTTCGTCGACCCGACCGTCCTGGTGACCGAGGACCCGATGAGCGACACGATGGTCCGCGAGCTGTTCGGCCCGGTCCTGACCGTCCACGTCTACGAGGACGCCCGCTGGAGCGAGACCCTGGACCTGGTGGACTCCACCAGCCCCTACGCCCTGACGGGCGCGGTGTTCGCCACCGACCGGTCGGCGGTGGACCAGGCGATGACGCGGCTGCGCAACGCCGCGGGCAACTTCTACGTCAACGACAAGCCCACGGGCGCCGTCGTCGGCCAGCAGCCCTTCGGCGGGGGCCGCGCGTCGGGCACCAACGACAAGGCCGGCGCCGCACAGAACCTGCTGCGCTGGGTCAGCCCCCGGTCGATCAAGGAGACGTTCGTGCCCCCGACGGACTGGCGCTACCCCCACCAGGGTGAGTAGTCGCGTGACGCACGCCTTCTGGAGCGGCCGGACCCACGGTCTGGTCCGCGTCGCCGCCGCCACCCCCCGGGGGACCGTGGGCGACCCGGCGGCGAACGCCGCGGCCGCCGTCGCGCTGGCCCGGCAGGCCCACGACGAGCAGGTCGACCTGGTCGTGTTCCCCGAGCTGAACCTGTCCTCCTACGCCATCGACGACCTGCACCTGCAGGCCGCCCAGCAGCGGGCCGTCTCGGCGGCCCTGCAGACCGTCGTCGCGGCCAGCGAGGACGTGCACCCGCTGCTGCTGCTGGGAGCACCCCTCCCCCATCGCGGGCGGCTGTACAACTGCGCCGTCGCGGTCCACCGGGGTCGCGTGCTGGGGGTCGTGCCCAAGTCGTTCCTGCCCAACTACCGCGAGTACTACGAGAAGCGGTGGTTCGCGCCGGGCGCGGGGGTCGTCGGCCAGACGATGGTGCTCGCCGGCGTCGAGGTGCCGTTCGGCACCGACCTGGTCCTCGACGCCGAGGACGTCGACGGGCTCGTCGTGGGCGTGGAGATCTGCGAGGACATGTGGTGTCCCTCCCCACCCTCATCCCGTCTGGCCCTGGCCGGGGCGACGGTGCTGGCGAACCTGTCGGCCTCCAACATCGTCATCGGCAAGGCCCGTGACCGGGCGCTGCTGTGCGCGGCGCAGTCCCTGCGGACCATCAGCGCCTACGTGTTCTCCGCCGCCGGCCCCGGCGAGAGCACGACCGACCTGGCGTGGGACGGTCAGGGCCTGGTCCACGAGCTCGGCGAGGAGCTGGCCGCGTCGCCCCGGTTCGCGGAGTCCGCGGCGCTGCTGACCGCTGACGTCGACGTGGACCGGATCGTGTCCGAGCGGATGCGGACCCCCACCCACGGCGACACCGCCGCTGCGGAGGGACGTCCCGAGGACCACGTCCGGCGGGTGCGCTTCCAGCTGGGCGAGGTGCAGCCGGCCCGCACCGACCTACGTCGCACCGTCGCCCGCTTCCCGTTCGTCCCCGACGACCCTGACCGGCTGCACGAGGACTGCTACGAGGCCTTCAACATCCAGGTCGACGGTCTGACCCGGCGCCTGACCGCGACGGGCAGCCGGACGCTGCTGATCGGCGTGTCGGGCGGCATCGACTCGACCCATGCCCTGATCGTCGCTGCCAAGGCGATGGACCGCCTGGGCCGGCCGCGGTCCGACATCCACGCCGTCACCATGCCCGGCTTCGCCACCTCGGAGGGCACGCGTACCAACGCGTGGCGGCTGATGGAGGCCATGGGGGTGACCGCGCAGGAGATCGACATCCGGCCGGCGGCGCGACAGATGCTGGACGACCTGGACCACCCCTACAGCGAGGGCCAGGACGTCTACGACGTGACCTTCGAGAACGTCCAGGCGGGGCTGCGGACCGACTACCTGTTCCGGCTGGCCAACCACCGCAGCGGGTTCGTGCTGGGCACCGGCGACCTGTCGGAGATGGCCCTCGGCTGGTGCACCTACGGCGTCGGCGACCAGATGAGCCACTACGCCATCAACACCGGGGTGCCCAAGACCCTGATCCAGCACCTGATCCGGTGGTGCGTGACCAGCGGCCAGTTCGACGACGCGACCGGAGAGGTCCTGCTGGACGTGCTGGGCACCGAGATCTCACCCGAGCTGGTCCCCGCCGACGCGCAGGGCCGGATCCAGTCCACCGAGGACGCCATCGGTCCCTACGCCCTGCACGACTTCTTCCTGCACCACGTGGTGCGCTACGGACTGGCGCCGTCGAAGGTCGCGTTCCTGGCGTGGCACGCCTGGCACGACGTGGAGGCGGGCCGGTGGCCCGAGAACCTGCCGCCCGATGAGCACCGGGCCTTCGACCTGGACGAGGTCGCCCGCTGGCTGGAGGTGTTCCTGAAGCGCTTCTTCGGGTTCAGCCAGTTCAAGCGGTCGGCCATCCCCAACGGGCCGAAGGTCAGCGGCGGCGGGGCGCTGTCGCCCCGTGGCGACTGGCGGGCGCCGTCGGACGGGACCGCCACGCCCTACCTGGCCGAGCTGGCCGCGGCGCTGCCGCCGACCTCGGGGTAGCGGCAGCAGGAGTTCGCGGCCGGCGTGGCGAACTGCTGCCCATGACCACGACCCGCGCGCTCCTCGCGATCCTGTCCCTGCTGCTCGTCGCGGCGCCTGCCACCGCGCAGACGCCCGAGGTGAACCAGCCCTGTGCCAACCCTGACGGCCGCACCGTGGTCAGCCCGACCGCACGCTTCACCGGTACGGTCGAGACCCCCGTCGGCGCGGCCAACGAGGGCACCACGGGCGACGCCGGTACCTACATCATCGACCTGGCCGGCCTGCCCAAGGGTGCGAAGGCGAAGGTCGACATGACCCTGTCCGCCGACGCCGTCGGCCTGCTGACCGACTACGACCTCATCGTCAACGGCTTCAACGCCGAGGTCATCGGCACCCCCGAGACCCACACCTTCACGAACGTCGCCCACTGCGCGACCTATGGCCTGGGCACGGTCGTGTTCTTCGGCACCCCGCTGGACACGCTGACCCTGGACATC
>JBFKGB010000227.1:0-6186 GCA_041633535.1 Euzebya sp.
GGTGAGAAGGCCACCTGGCTGCGCCAGATCCCCGAGCTGATGGCCCGCGACCTGCCCGCGGTCAAGGCGATCATGTACTTCCACTCCGACACCATCTACCCGTGGTGGCTGGACTCCTCCACCTCAGCCCTGCAGGGCTGGCGTGACGCCGGGACCCACCCCTACCTGAACACCCGCACGCAGACCACCAGCGCACCCGCGCCTGAGCCTGCGCCGAGCGAGCCCGCGCCGAGCGAGCCTGCGCCGGCACCTGCGCCCGCACCCAGCCAGCCTGCGACCTGGGCCGCTGCCCGGCAGGTCGGCACCTTCCCCCACAGCGAGGCCTCGGGCCTGGCCGCCAGCCGGACCCACGAGGGGATCGTCTGGGCGATGCGCGACTCCGGTCCCGGTGACCGGACGCGGCTGTACGCGATGAAGCTGGACGCCAACGGCAACCAGGTGCGCTTCCCTGACGGGACGCTGTACCGCGACATCGCCGTGACCGGTACCCGCAACACCGACTGGGAGGACCTGGCGCTGGACAACGCCGGGAACCTGTGGATCGGTGACATCGGCAACAACAGCTGCACCCGGCCCAACCGCACCTGGTACCGCGTCCCCGAGCCCGACCCCTACCGTGCCACCACCGTCGCCTCGACGGGCACCTACCCCATCTCATGGCCCGATCCTCGGAACGGCTGCACCGGTCGCAACGCCGAGTCGATGTTCTTCATCGGCAACACGGCCTACATGATCGCCAAGGGCGACAACGCCCGCGTCTACCGCGTCCCGCTGGTCAAGAACGCCGACAACCGCCTGGTCTACCTGGGCGACCTGAAGGTCCCCAGCACCCCGGGTCGCTTCGAGTACCTGACCGGGTCCGACACCAACCCCGCCGGGACCCGCCTGGCCGTCACCGCCCGCGGCATCGCCGGCTGGGTGTTCGAGACCACGCCGGGTGGCAGCCCCGACGAGATCGTCCGTCGCCTGATGGCCGACGACGCCACCAAGGTGCCTGGCAACGGCCAGAACGAGGGGATCGCGCTGATCCCCGGCTCCGACAGCGTCCTGGTGATCAGCGAGTCCGGTCCCATCCAGCACGCACAGGGCCCCGGCCCGGCCAGCACCCAGACGTCCGAGCCTGCGCCGTCCGAGCCTGCGCCGTCCGAGCCTGCGCCGTCCGAGCCTGCCCCGTCCGAGCCCGCGCCGTCCGAGCCTGCGCCGTCCGAGCCTGCGCCGTCCGAGCCGGTCGCCCCGACCGAGCCGGTCGCCCCGACCGAGCCGGTCGCCCCGACGGCGCCCGCGCCGACCGCGCCGGTGCTGACCGACGGCACCCGTCAGGTGGTGCTGCCTGCCGGGACGGTGTGGCGCTACCTGGATGACGGCAGCGACCAGGGCACGGCGTGGCGTCAGCCCGGCTTCGACGCCTCGTCGTGGCCGCGTGGTGGTGGCCAGCTGGGCTTCGGTGACGGTGATGAGAAGACCGTGACCCGGAGTGGGATCGTCACCACCTACGTCCGTCGAAACGTGTCCATCGACGCTACTGACCGTGTGCAGGCTGTCACTCTGAGGGTCCTGCGTGACGATGGCGTGGCCATCTACATCAACGGTCAGCGTGTGGTGATCGACAACCTGGCGGATGACTCCGCGGGCTACCTGACCCGTGCGGCATCCTCGGTCAACGCCGAGGAGGACGTCTACCACGAGTTCTCGGTGGACCCTCGCGTCCTCGTGGAGGGGCTGAACACCATCGCGGCGTCGGTGCACAACCGTGGCCCGAACAACGGTGACCTGTCCTTCGACCTCGAGCTGATCGTCGACCGCATCTGACCCCACGGTCCCTCGTGTGCCCTGGCCACCCTGGGGGTCAGGGCCCACGTCGTCCTGGGCTCAGGTGGACCAGGGGAGGGGCCGCCCCACCAGCTCGGCGAGGGCACCGTCGTGGTCGTGCAGTCGCTCGCGCAGACGGTCCCTCGTGGCCGTCGACATCTCCTTCGGGGGGCTGGGGTTGTACTGACGGGTGTCGGTCAGCGGGTGCGGTGGCAGGCCAAGGAAGCCCACCATGGCGTCAACCGCCGACTGGGGGTCGGCGTACATGTCCTCCGACACCCCGATCCACAGCTGCTCGCGGGGGAAGACCCGCAGCCATCGGCGCAGCGCCGGCAGGTAGCTGCTCTGGTCCACGTAGCCGTACCGCTCGTGGGCCAGGCTCACCATGACCTCACCGGACGCCAGACGCTCGGCCTCGCCCGCCAGCCGCTCGGGCTCCGCGGCGATGGCCTCGTCGAACGGCAGCGGCTCGATGCCGGCGCGGACGTTGGCCTTGTAGTGCGACCAGGCCCGCGCCACCGGGTCGCGCAGGAGGACGAGCAGCCGACAGCCCGGCATGACCGCCCCGACCCGCACGGGCGCCAGCGGGTGGACCAGGTGGTAGGGGCAGGCTTCGCCGACGACCACCGGCCCACCCGCGCCGATCGCACGGACACGACGGGCCGTCCTGGTGGGGAAGTGGGATCGGTACCAGTCCTCGCCCTGCTCGTAGGCCTTGTCGAAGTAGTAGGTCCCCTTGAACCGCTGGACGCTGGGGAAGGCGGGCGCGACGCGCGGATGCTGCTGCAGGTAGGTGTACGCCGAGCTGGTCCCGCCCCGCTTGGCGCCGATGATCAGGTGGTCCGGCAGGGGGCGCATCCCGCTTGTGGCCATGCCGTACCTGCGGATCACCCGCTTGCCCGCCGCGCGGACCCCTGTGGGGAGGGAGCCCTTGAGCCGCTCGACCGGGGTGTCGAGGATGATGCCCCGGTCCGTCCGTACCGTCGTGGTTCCCCTCATCCTGCATCTCCTGTCGTCGTGGTCGTGCTGGTGGGTGCGTTCGGCCGCCGTCGGTGCCTGAGCGCCTGCCAGGCCGCCGCGAGCTCGAGGCGTGGGGCAAGCCGTCGCAGCAGCAGGGCGTACAGCAGCCCTGCCAGCACCGTCCCGGTGACCAGTGCGGGCAGCGTCGGGCCCAGCAGCAGCCGGACCCCCAGGGCCGTGCCCCCGACGACGCCCACGCCCGCTGCGGCGGCCGTCCCGACGGCCTGGCCGAAGGGGTTGATGCCGAGGTGCAGCCAGACCTGGGCCAGCGGCAGGAGGTTGTTGAGCATGGCGGCGGCCGCCCATGCCAGCGCCGCACCCGTCAGCCCGTACCGGGGGATGAGGAGGATGTTCAGGACCACGTTGGCGGACAGCGCGGCCACCTGGTTGTACAGCCCCCACGAGCTCTTGCCGCCCATGAGGAGGAGCATGGCGACGGGACCCACGCCGACGGAGACCAGCCGTGACGCCGCGAGGATCATCAGCGCCCCACGGCCGGCGGCGAACTCGGGACCGAACAGCCGCAGCGCCGGCTCGGCGAAGATGCCCAGCAGGAGGTACAGCGGCCAGGCCATCAGCATCTGCCACGACGTGGCCAGCCGCCAGACCTCCTGGGTACGGGCACGCTCCCCCCGCGACAGCAGCTCGGAGAACATGGGCTGGACGACCTGGGCGACCGCGACGGTGACGAAGGTGCCGGCCTGCAGCAGCCGCGTCGACACGGCGTAGACCCCCGCGGTGCTCGTCGAGGCGATCCCGCCGACCAGCAGCACGTCGAGCCACTGGATCACGATCTGGGAGACGCTGGCGACCGTCCGCGGCAGCGTGAAGCGCCAGAACTCCGCCACGATCCGCCCCAGGGACCGGACCACGGTCGGGGCATCGTCCCCGGCGCATCGCTCCGCGTCCAGCACCAGGCGGCGCAGCCACAGGCCCGCCAGCAGCAGCGCCAGCCCGAAGGGCGCCGACCACGCCAGCGCCAGCGCGGTGCTGCTCGCGCCCAGGACCAGGACGACCGCGATGGCCGGCGGCTGGATGGTCGGTCGCACGATCTTGTCGATCAGCACGGTCGGTCGCATCGTCGCAAGACCTCGGGTCGCCCCCAGGACCGCGAACATCAGGGCAGCCACGGGGATGAAGGGCGCCATGGCCCGCAGGTAGTGCGCGATCTCGGCGTCGTGCGTGCCGGTCGAGACCAGGTCGGCCAGCCAGTCGGCCGAGGACGGCAGCACGGCTGCTGCGACGCAGCCGACCAGGAACACCGGGAGCAGGCCCACGCGCAGGACGCGGCGGACCTCGCCGGCACGTCCGGTGCTGCGCGCCCGGGGGATGAACCAGATCAGGCCCGTGTCGACCCCGAGGGTGGCGACGGTGGCGGTGATGTTGAAGACCGCGACGGCCTCGAGGAAGGCCCCGGTCGACCCTGCTCCGAGCATCCGCGACAGCGTGAGCAGCAGCACGAAGCCCGCGATGGCGAACCAGACAGCCCCGACCAGGTTCAGCGCACCGCCGCGGGCCATCGTCCCCAGGTCGGCGCCCTCGACCCGTCGTCGGGCCGGGCGCTCCTCACGGGTGGTGCTCATGCCATCCCCCTCCGTAGGGGGTCAGCGACACGTCGTCTGATGCGCTTGACTGGGGGCCGACCGGGAGGAGCACCATGGACGACAAGGACGCCGAGCGGGGCGCGACGACCGACGACCCGACTGCAGACACGACCGTGGATCGGGTGCTGTGGTCCTGCGTCACCGAGGACCGGCCCGACTGGCACGACCGCGTCACCAACCTGGTCCTGTCCATCAGGATGTTCGGCGGCGCGCACGCCGAGGACCCGGTCGTCGTGAACGTCGTCGGCTCGTGCGATCCCGACTTCAGGGCCGTCATGGAGGGCATGGACGCAGACGTGCGCATCGTCGAACGCGTCCATCCCGAGTGCGTCTACGCCAACAAGCTGCGCATGCTGGAGCTCGCCGGACACCAGCGGGCAGCCGGGGCCGAGGTGCTGATGGCGCTGGACTGCGACGTGCTGGTCCTGGGGGACCCCTCGCCACGACTGACCGCATCCGCGGTCTGCGTCAAGCCGGCCGACGTCGACGCGCTCCCGGAGGCCCGCTGGCAGGCCATGTACGAGGCGCTCGGCATGCCGCTGCCAGCGCGGTCCTACGTCGCGACCACGACCGGCACGCCGATGGTGCCCTACTTCAACAGCGGGGTCGTCCTGGTCCCGATGTCCTACGCACCGCGCCTGCTGGACAGCTGGCTGGGGATGATCGACACGGTCCTGGACCTGTACCGCACCCACCCGGACGTGGTCCCGGCCCGCAAGCGCTTCTACGTCGACCAGTACGCCCTGGCGCTGGCGCTGGAGTCCGACGGCATGGGCGTCCGGCCGCTGCCGGTGACCTACAACCTGCCCCTGAACCTGCCGACACACCGGGCCCTGCGGTCCCAGGTCCTGGACCCCGTGATCGTCCACTACCACAAGAACCGGGACGCCGACGGCTTCATGTACGCATCGCCGGTGTCGGGCGAGGTGGTCAACCCCCGGCTGGATGCCTTCAACCGAGAGCGCGCGCGACGCTTCGGTCAGCGCTACGAAGGGCTGCAGCTGCCGCCGCCCCGCAAGCTCCTGCGACGTCGGGCCGTGCGGTACCGGACCGCTGCCCTGGACCTGCTCGACAGGGCGCGGATCGCCGTCGACGCCCGCACCGGCTGAGCCGGCCGCCCGTCCGGTCCGACGGGTCACGGCCCCACCAGCGCCGTGGCCAGCACCCGGTTGCGGTCGGTGAGCACGCCGGCCCTGTCCATCAGCCGGTCAGCCATCGTCAGGGTGTAGACCGCCATCAGCGGCTGGTGGGCAGCGACCGGCACGCCCAGGTCCAGGAGCGCCCCCTCGGCAAGGTCCAGCGTCCGGCGGCGCAGCTCGGTCACCGGCGTCTTCCGGCCATCCCACAGCAACGGCTGGAAGGTGCGGTGCAGCACGTCCAGCCCGACCGGCACGTCGGCGGCGAAGTGCTCCCAGTCCCACAGGGTCAGGTGGTCGGGGTGCCATTGGGTGTTCTGGGCCACCCAGTCCCCGTGCCAGGCACCCTCCTCCACGGCCACGTCCAGCACGACCTCGGTGCGCTGCAGCGCGGTGGCGTACCGGTCACCGAAGGCCGAGTCAGCCGGGTTGCGCTGCCGCAGCCGCTGCCACAGCCCGGTGTCGCCCAGGGTCATGGACCGCCGACCGAACACGTCGGCGACGGCGCGGAAATGACGCACGTCCGGCATGTCGGGACGGTGTCGCCAGGCGGGCTCTGCGCGCTCGGCCCGCACCAGCAGCACCTCGAACCCCTGCAGCTCGCCGGCGTGCTGCAC
>JBFKGB010000228.1:0-6180 GCA_041633535.1 Euzebya sp.
GCAGCGGTTCGTCGGTCACGGTCGTGGTCCCTCCTGACCGGTGGCCAGCCGGTCGGTGTCGCTCTGTCACAGCCTGTCCCTGTCACAGCCTGCATCGACGGTACCCCGCGACGTCCGCTGGGTGAACACCCATGTGCGGTGGGCGCACGACTGCCTGCGGTGGTCCACGTCGCGTTGCCACAGGACCGGGCTGCAAGACTGGGCCGCACCATGATCCTTGCCCATGCCCTGCCCCAGAGCGTGGGCGCGGTCCCGCTCACCGTCATCCTCACCGCGCTCATCGGGCTGTACCTGGGGGTCAGCACCGCCGGCGCACGGCGCGCCGCCGCCCTGATCGGCGGCGCAGCACCTGCCCGCCGCGCCGTCCAGGACCACGACGACCCCCGCCCCACGGTCGGCCAGCTGCTGGGGCTGCTGGGGCTGGTCCTGGTGGCGGTCCTGGCCACCGCCGGTCCGACCGACGCAGCGGACAACCTGACCGACGCGTTCGTCCTGGTCCTGCTGTGGGGGGCCGTCGCGATCTCCTCGATGCTGGCCGGCGGGTGGTGGTGGCGCGTGGACCCGCTGCGCGGCCTGACAGGCCTGCTCTCGCGCCTGACCGGCGACCCGCAGCAGGAGCTCGCCCACCCCCTCCCGGCGAGGACGGCCACCGCCGCGGCCGTCCTCGGCCTGCTGACGTGGGCGGGCGTGCAGCTGCTGGTGACGGCCAGCGTGCTGACGTTCCAGCTGCTGCTGATCGCCTACGTCGCGGTGCACGTCGGCGGCGCCGCCCGCTACGGGCTGGCCTGGCTGCAGCAGACCGAGCCGTTGAACGTCATGTCATCCGTCCTGGGTCTGCTGCGGCCGGGCGGTGGCGGGCCGGTCGCACGGCTGGCCGCGCTGCCCGACGACGACCGGCTGCGCTGGATCAGCGCCACCCTCATCGGCTGGTCCTTCACCGACCTGGTGCTCGAGACCGAGCGGTGGCATGACCTGGGCCTGTCCAGCTCGGCGTCGTCCTGGGCCGGCCTGGCGCTGCTGGCCGCTTCCACCGGGCTGATGGTCCTGCTGATCCGCCTGACCAGCGGGCGGGGGCGGCTGGGACCCGCGTTCGTCGCGGTGGCGGGTGCGTGGGTCTTCGCCCACTACCTGTCGCTGCTGCTGATCGAGGGGCAGGGGGTGCCGATCTGGCTGTCCGACCCGTTCGCGACCGGCGCGGACCTGCTGGGCCGCGCGGACGCACGCGTTGACCTGGAGCCCGTCCCGCTGGACGTGCTGGCGGCCCTGCAGGCGGTGCCGTTCGTCATCGGCCACCTGCTGGCGGTCGCCGTGACGCAGCGACGCGCCGCGGTCCTCGCCCGCAACGCGGGACAGCTGAGCGCCCTGACCTTCCCCGCGCGGGCCGTCATCGCGGTCCTGCTGGTCGGCGGCATCTACCTGTAGCTCGGCGGGCTGTGACCTCACGGGATGCCCGGCACCGACCAGGATCACGCTAGGTTCCGTTCGTGATCACACCCCCTGACTACAGCGAGATGTTCGCGACGCTCGTCGCCGAGATCGAGGGCAGCGACGGCATCACGGTCGACGACCGCTTCACCGGCGCCCCCCGGGAGGTCCTGGCCACCGCCGCGGACCGCGTGGCCGAGCTGACCCCCGACCTGGTGGCCCTGTCCCACGACATCCACGCCAACCCCGAGCTGGGGTACGAGGAGCACCACGCCGCCCGTGCGGTCGCTGCGTTCCTGACCGAGCGGGGGATCGACGCCACCGTCGGCGGCTGGGGTCTGGAGACCGCCGTGCACGCCCGGGTCGGCGAGGGCCGACCGCGCGTGGCCTTCCTGGTCGAGTACGACGCGCTGCCCGGCATCGGCCACGGCTGTGGCCACAACGTGATCTGCGCCACCTCGGTGGGCGGCTTCATGGCGGCGGCTGCGGCGGTGGAGCGGACCGGCGGCAGCGTCGAGCTGATCGGCACCCCGGCCGAGGAGGGCGGGGGTGGCAAGGAGGTCATCGCGCGGGCCGGCGGGCTGGACGAGGTCGACGCGGCCGTCATGCTGCACCCCTTCTTCGCCGACATCGCCGACCACCCGTTCATCGGCGTGCGCACCGTCGAGGTCGTCTACCACGGGCTGAACGCCCATGCGGCCGCGGCGCCGTTCATGGGGCGCAACGCCCTGGACGCCGCGGTCCAGGCCTACACCGGGATGGCCCAGCTGCGGCAGCACATGCTCCCCAGCGACCGGGTGCACGGGATCATCACCGACGGCGGGCAGAAGCCCAACATCGTCCCCGAGCGGGCGGCGCTGCAGTTCTACGTGCGCTCCGCCGCGCCCTCCACGCTGGCCGAGCTGTGCAGTCGTGCCGAGGCCGTCTTCCGGGGTGCGGCGGTCCAGACGGGCTGCGAGGTCACCGTCACGTGGGACGAGACGCCGGTGTACCTGCCGACCCGGCTGAACGGTCCGCTGAGCGGCCGCTACGCCGCCCATGCCACCCGGCGGGGCCGCAAGGTGCTGCCGAAGGGCCTGCTGCCCGAGGCGATGACCGGCTCGACGGACCTGGGCAACGTCAGCGTCCGGGTCCCCTCGATCCACCCGATGCTGGGCATCGCACCCTTCGGCGTGTCGCTGCACACCCCCGAGTTCGCCCGCTGCGCGGTGTCGCCGGAGGGGGACGCCGGTGTGGTCGACGGCTCGGTCGCGCTGGCCCAGACGGCCCTGGACTACCTGGCCGACGCCGACCTGCGTGACGCGGTGGCCCAGGACTTCGCGGCCGGCGGCGGCGTCCTGGACGTCGAGGCGATGTACCCGTGAGCACCGTCACCCGACCCCGCGTGCCCGTCGGCGTCGGCGTGCTGGCCGGCGCCCTCATCACCATGGGCGTCCTGCACTTCCTGGTGCCACGCCCCTTCGACTCGATCATCCCGCGGGCGCTGCCCGAGGGCTCCCGCCGTCCGCTGACCTACGCCAGCGGGGTGGCCGAGATCGTCTGCGGGGCGCTGCTGCTGTCCCCGCGGACCAGGGGCGTCGGTGGCCGCCTGACCGCCCTGCTGATGCTCGCCGTGTGGCCCGCCAACATCGACGCGGCGCTCCGCGGTGGCTACCCGGGGCTGTCCGGTGTCGCCGGCTCGTCGCTGGGCGCCTGGCTGCGGGTCCCGCTGCAGATCCCGCTCATCTGGTTCGCCTGGCGCATCGGCCAGCGGGCCGACCGGGCGGGGGAGGCTGCCTGATGGTCCGCGTGGCGCTGGCGACGTGTGCGGAGTTCCCGCAGCTGGACGACGACGACGGCCTGCTGCTGCCGGCCTTCGAGGCCGTCGGGGCGCATGCCGTCCCCTGCGTCTGGGACGACCCCGACGTCGACTGGGGCGGCTTCGACGCCGTGGTGCTGCGCGAGACGTGGGACTACACCGACGACCCTGCAGCCTTCCTGCAGTGGGTCGACCGCGTGGACCGCGTGACCCGGCTGGTCAACCCCGCCAAGCTGGTCCGCTGGAACATGGACAAGGGCTACCTGGGCGTGCTGGCGTCGGGCGGGCTGCCCACGGTGCCGACACGCTTCATCGAGCCGGGCGGCTACCTGCGGCTGCCCACCGAGGGGCAGTTCGTCGTCAAGCCCACCGTGTCGGCGGGGTCACGCGACACCGCCCGCTACGAGGCCCGCTCCGACGGGATGCAGGCGGTCGGGCACGCCCAGCGGCTGCTCGAGGCCGGACGCACGGTCATGGTGCAGCCCTACATCGACTCCGTCGACCACGAGGGCGAGACCGCGCTGCTGTTCATCGCCGGCCGTTTCTCCCACGCCATCCGCAAGGGCGCGCTGCTGGACCTGGGCGCGCCGCCCACCGGCGGGCTGTTCGCCCCCGAGACGATCGACCCCCGCGTGGCGACCGAGGCGCAGCACTCCGTCGCGCAGGCCGCCCTGGAGGCGATCCCGGCCTCACTGGGCGTGCCGCTGTACGCCCGGGTGGACCTGCTGGCCACCGACGACGGACCGGTCCTGCTGGAGCTCGAGCTGATCGAGCCCTCGTTGTTCCTGACCCACGGCGGGGACGCACCCCGTCGCCTGGCCGACGCCGTCCTGCGCTCGCTGGACGGCTGATCCCCACCCCTGCCGCGGACTCAGGGGCCGTCAGGATCCGACAGGCCGACGGAGGGGGGTGGCGGCGTCGGCGGCACCGGGACCTCGGGGGCCGTCCGGGTCGCCCCCGGCGGCGGGGAGGGGACCCTGGCCCGACGTGACCACCCGGCGCGGCTCGCGCTGGCCAGCGGCCGGTCCTGCTGCGGTGCGGTGTCGATGACCAGGGGAGCCGGGGCGCCCTCGGCCGCAGCGGCGACCCGGACCGTCGCCCGCCACAGCAGCACCAGCAGCACCACGGCCGCCAGCAGCTGCAGGAGGTGTGCCCAGGGCGCCGGGATCCACGGGGTCAGCAGGGTCTGCCCGAACCGTCCGGTGGCCACGCGCCAGGCCCAGTGCCCGGCCGTGAACGTCTCGGTCGGCTGCGCCAGCGGGTTCGTCGCGATCGCCATCAGCATCGGGATCGCGCCGAGCAGCCCGGCCACGACGACCGTCGGGCGGCTCCAGCGCCAGGCCCGGGCCACCCCGACGGCGACGAACGGGATGGCGAGGACGGCGTACCTGGGGCCTGGGGAGGCGCCGGCGGTCACGCTGAACCAGCCGCCCTGCAGGGCTGCGAACGCGGCGAAGACGACGAGGCCGACGACGCCGACCTCGCGGGTCGCCCGTCGACGTGCGAGCTGCCACAGTCCGAACAGGCCGACCAGGACGATGGGCGTGAGGGTCAGCAGGCCCCGCTCGCCGAACAGCACCTGCGCGGTCAGCGACGGCGAGGGCACCCGGACCCCGAACAGGCCCTGGGCGTGGAAGTCGCTGAACGAGCCGGAGTGGTCGTAGCTGAAGGACGTCGGCGACCCCCAGGCGGCCGTGTTGTACAGGGCCAGGACCGCCACCGCCGGCAGCCCGCCGGCGACGTAGGCGACCACCCGCCCGCCGTGCCGCCGCAGCACCAGCAGCCCGACGACCACGACGACGATCCCGGCGGTGTACTCCGTCACCACCGCCAGGCCGCCCAGCATCCCGGCCGCCGCCAGCCGCAGCGGCGGGGCCTGGCGGTCCCGTGCGGCCAGGTAGGCACCGAAGGACAGGGCCGCTGCCAGGACATGACCGAACAGCACCGTGGCGAAGGGCAGCAGCAGCGTCCCCAGCGCCACCGTCACGGCTGCCGCGGTCGCGGCCTTCGCATCGCCAGTGACCCGCAGGCTGAAGCGCCGCATCATGACGGCCAGCGCCGCGGCAGGGACCACCGAGGACCACAGCGACACCCACCACAGGGTCAGGTTGTCGAAGAACCGCTCGGCCTCGGCCGGCTCGGCCCCGACCGCACGGGCCAGCCCGTAGAACGGCGCGGCGAGGAAGGGCTGACCGGGAGCCTTGTCGGAGTACAGGTGTCCCTCGCGCTCGGCGAAGTCGACGCCGAGGATCCCCTCGTAGGCGTCGATCTGCACCGTCGAGCGGTCCCAGACCGCACCGGTGAAGGCCAGCCGCGACGCCTGGTGCGCCATCAGCAGCTGCACGATCGGGCCGGCGACGACCAGGACCAGCGCCACGAGGATGACATCGGGACGTCGATCGACGACCCCGCGGCCCTGCCGTCCGGTGCTCATGGCTCCACCGTACCGACGACGCGGCCACCCACGTCGCAGGACCGGCGTGGTGCTGGGAGGATGGGTGGGGATGCCCCCCAGCCGACACCGTCCCCCTCCCTGGACTCCCCCGCCCACCCTCGACCAGCCGATCCAGACCCCACGGCTGCGCATGCGTGTCCTGCAACCGACCGACGCCGCCGACCACCACCGGCTGGTCGACGCCGAGCGGCACCGGCTGCTGCCGTGGATGCCGTGGGCGGCGACCAGCCATCTGACCGAGGACGACAGCAGGACGGCGCTGACCCGCCTGGCGGACAGCCGGACCCAGGACGCCACGGCGAGCCGGGTGTGGGGCCTGTTCGACCGTGCGACAGGCGCGCTGGTCGGGGCCATCAGCCTTGCCGGGTTCGACCGTGACGTCGGCGCGACCGAGATCGACGTCCTTGTCGCGGCGTCACACGCCCGGCGGGGGCTGGCGACCGAGGCCGTGCGCCACCTGGTCTCGACGGCGCTGCTGCCGGTGGCCGACGGCGGCTGGGGC
>JBFKGB010000229.1:0-6175 GCA_041633535.1 Euzebya sp.
CGTCGGCCGGGGCGTGGCGGTCACGGTCGGCGGCGGTGTGACCGTGGTGGTCGTGGTCGGCGTCGGGGTCGGCGCCGGGGTGGTGGTGGCGGGCGACCTGACCAGCAGGCCGACCAGGACGACCGCGGCCACGACGCCCAGGACCGCCGTCACGGGACTGCGGCCCCCCGGCCGGTCATCGCCGCCGGCATCCCCGTCCGTCTCCCACACTGCGTCATCGCCCACACCGCCAGGGTAGTCGCCAGCGGGTCCGGGCCCGGCGCTAAAGCGAGGCACCCAGGCAGCCGATCACCGGGGTGTCACGGATCGACACCCCAGGAGCCCACGATGTCCCGCTCGCACGGACCCACCGTTCCCCCCACCGTCCTCGCGGCGGTCGGCGTCACGGTGCTGGTGCTGGCCAGCGGCGGTGGCGGCGGACCCCTGCTGGCCAGCCTCGGTGCGATCGGCGCGTTGATGACCGCGATGTCGCTGGTCATGGTGCTGGAGCGCCGGATCGCACGTCACCACCCCCGTCGCGAGGACGCTCCTGCAGACCGGTCCGCAGCGGCGTCCCACGCGCACGGGGAGGTCAGCGCCGCGGCCTGAGCCGCCGTCAGATCAGGCCGGCACGACCTGGATCTCGCCGATCGCGCCGCGGAAGCGGCCACCGTCGGCCGGCAGGGGCGCGGTCAGCCACACCACCAGCCACCGGGCGGTCAGCGGCTCGCCCGGGCGCAGCGCCACCTCGGTCCCGGCGCCTGCGACCTCGGCCACCACGGTGGTGGCGTCCAGCGTCGAGGGCTGCGACCCGGCGGTGCGCAGCTGCAGGTGCTGCCCCTCGGCCAGGCCGAAGAGGCGGACCTCGGCGACGTCGGTGTCCTCACCGAGGTCCAGCAGCACGCCGACACCCTGCTTCAGGTTGCCGAGCTGGGCCGAGCTGTACCCCTCCGTGGTCCAGCGGGTCGAGGGGTCGCCGTCGGTCAGCAGGGCGATCTCGTCCTCGTGCTCCTGCCCCCCACCCTCGGGGTCGAAGGACGTCAGCGCGGCAGGCACGGACGTGACCGCGGGGGCGCCGGTCCCCTCCTGGTCCGCCGGCTGCGTCGGCCCCGGGTCCGAGGGGATGGCGAGGGCCAGCGCCAGCAGCAGCAGGGCCAGCCCACCGACCGCGATCGGCCAGCGCCGCCTGGCGGCGTCAGCGGCACGGGGCGTGACCGCCGGTGCGGGGGTCGGTGCCGGTGTGGAGGTCGGTGCCGGTGTGGGGGTCGGTGCCGGTGTGGAGGAGTGGACAGGCGTCGATGCCGGTGTGGGGGCCGCGACAGGGGCCGGTGTGGGGGCGGCGGCAGGGGCCGGTGTGGGGGCGGCCGGTGCCCGGCCGTAGCGGGCCTCCAGGTTCTCGAGCGCCTCGGCCAGCACCGCCCGCGCGGCACGGCCGTCGGCCGGACGGTCCGCCGGGTCGACTGCCAGCAGCGCGACGACGGCGGCCGCGGCCTCACGCGGGACGGCAGGGCCGAGGTCCTCCACGGCCGTCACCGCCCCCACACGGGCCAGGGCGGTCTGCAGGGGGCCGTCGCCGGCGAAGCGTGGACGTCCCGTCAGCACCGCGAACAGCACCAGCCCCAGCGCGTAGACGTCGCTGGCTGCGCTGGCCGGCTGCCCGTGCGCCTGCTCGGGCGCCAGGTAGGCGGCGGTCCCGACCATCTGGCCGGTCGCGGTGACCGACGCCTCACCGGCGGCGCGGGCGATCCCGAAGTCCGTCAGCATCGCCCCGTCCGCCGACAGCAGGATGTTGGAGGGCTTGACGTCCCGATGGACCATGCCGATGTCGTGGGCTGCACCCAGCGCCTCGGCGACCTGCACCCCCATCCGCAGCACGTCGGCCGGGTCGCTCTCGCCGGGCGCCGACCCCATAGTCGTGGACAGCGGCGGACCGTCGATCAGCTCCATGACGATCCAGGAGTCGTCGTCCTGGCGGCCGGCGTCGAGGACCCGCACGATCCGGGGATGGCTCAGCTGCGCGGCGCGACGTGCCTCGACGGCGAACCGTGCTCGTGCGTCGTCGTCGCCGGCGAGGCCGGGGTGCAGCAGCTTGACCGCCACGTCACGGCCCAGCAGCTCGTCGTGGGCGCGCCAGACCTCGCTCATGCCCCCGGTGCCGATGCGCTCGGTCAGGTGGTAGCGCCCACCCAGCACGACGGGATCCGTCTGCGTCCCCCCGGGGAGGGTCAGCCGGCTGGTCACGGCGGTGCGGGGGTCGATGAGCGTCGGCTCACGACCCGGCGGGGTGGGGTCCATCCCCCGAGGTCTACCCGGCCCGGGGGTGTGTGGACCCACCCGATCGGCCACCCGAGCACGGCAGGCGTCCGCACCGCCCTTGGGCCTGCGGACGCTCGCCCACTACCCTGAGCGGTCTCATGTCGGCTGCCCCCACCCCCGGTCCTGCGCTGCCCCGCGGCGTCACCCCCCGTCCGCACGACGTCCCTCCGCTGACCCTCACGGGCGAGCGGACCGTGCCCGGGATCGAGGAGGAGAACTACTGGTTCCAGCGCCACGTCGTCGCCTACCGGTGGGCGCTCACGCGCTGCCGGGACCGTGTGGTCGTGGACTCGGGGTCCGGGGAGGGCTACGGGACCGCGATGCTTGCGACGGTCGCCGCGGCGGCGACCGGCGTCGAGCTGGTCGCGCCGGTCGTCGAGCACGCCCGCCGGGCCCACCCCGGCGGCACCTACCTGCAGGCCGACATCTGCGACACGGGTCTGGACACCGACAGCGTCGACGTCGTCGTGAACCTGCAGGTCATCGAGCACCTCCCCGACGTGGGCCGCTTCCTTGGTGAGCAGCACCGGATCCTGCGTCCCGGCGGCGAGCTGCTGGTCGCGACCCCGAACAGGCTGACGTTCACACCCCACAGCCACGAGCCGACCAACGTCTTCCACGTCGAGGAGTTCACGGCCGCCGAGCTGGTCGACCGCCTGACCACCGTCGGCGGGTTCCAGGTGCAGCAGGTGCTGGGCCTGCACCACGGGCCCCGCATCCGTGCGGTCGAGGAGATCACCGGGCGCTCGCTGGTCGACTGGGTCCTGACGGACCCCTCCACCTGGGCACCGTGGCTGCGCAGCCTGGTGCGGCGGGTCACCCCCGACGACTTCGTGTGGTCCGAGACGGCCCTGGACAGCTCGCTGGACCTGCTGGTGCGCTGCCGGGTGCCGGCAGCCGGGGACGACCGCTGATGCCGGGCGGCTCGGTCGCGTTCGTCCTGCACAGCCACCTGCCGTGGTTCCGTCGCAACGGGGTGTTCCCCGTCGGCGAGGAGTGGCTGTTCCAGTCCTGGTCGGAGTCCTACCTGCCCCTCCTCGACGTGCTGGACCGTCTGGCCGCCGACGGGCATCGCGACGTCCTGACCCTCGGCATCACGCCGGTGCTGGCCGAGCAGATGGCCGATCCCTACCTGATGCGTGAGTTCCATGGCTGGCTGGGGCGTCGGCTGCTGGACCTGCAGTGGACGATGTCGGCCGCGCCCGCGCACGACAAGGCAGTGCTGGGCGAGGTCTGGGCGCACCACTGGCGCCGGCAGAGCCGGCTGCTCGCCCAGCTGCAGGACGGGATCCTGACCACCGGGCTGGTCGCGCCGTTCGCACGGCTGGCCGACGCCGGCGTCATCGAGCTGCTGGGGGGCCCCGCCACCCACCCCTACCTGCCGCTGATGGACGACCCGGCGCTGATCCGCGGTCAGATCACTGCGGGTCTGGACATCAGCGAGGCCACGACCGGCCGACGCCCGACCGGGGTGTGGACGCCGGAGTGCGGCTACCGACCCGCCGGTCACGTCGGCGACCCGACGGCTCCACCACAGCACGTCATGGGCGATGGCACGCCCATCCTGCGGCCCTCCGGCACGCAGCTGCCGGGCCTGGAGGCGTTCTGGGCCGAGGCGGGCGTCGACCACCTGGTGCTGGACGGGCCGACGATTGCGCGCGCGGCCGGCGCACCGATGCGCGACTGGGGACACACGGCACGGGCGCTGCACCAGGTCGGGGACCCCATGGACGTCCTGGACCAGCCCGTGTGGATCGGTGACTCCGACGTCGCGGCGTTCGGGCGCAACCTGGCGGTGTCCTACGCGGTGTGGAACCCCCACGGCGGCTACCCCGCCGACGAGTGGTACCGAGACTTCCACATGATCGACCTGGAGGGCGGCTACAAGTCGTGGCGGGTCACCGACACCGCCAGCCTGGCCAAGCAGCCCTACGTGCCCGATGCCGCCGAGGGCCGGGTCCGGGCCCACGCCGAGGACTTCATCGGCCTGCTGCACGCCCATCTGGACCCCCGGGGCAGCGAGGCCACCGTCGTCGCCGCCTACGACACCGAGCTGTTCGGCCACTGGTGGTACGAGGGCCCGTCGTGGCTCGAGGCCGTCCTTCGCGGCATCGCCACCGACCCCACGCTGCGCACCACGACGCTGGCGGCGCGGCTGGCCGAGTCCCCGCCGACCCAGCGGCTGGCCCTGCCGGAGTCCTCGTGGGGCTGGGGCAAGGGCCACGCCGCATGGGTGACGCCCGAGACCCGCTGGATCTGGGAGGAGATCAGGAGTGCCGAGGCGCGGTTCCGCACGCTGCCCGAGGGACCGGCACGGGACGCGGCGTGGCGGCAGCTGACGATGCTGCAGGCCTCGGACTGGCCGTTCATGATCGCCCGCGAGCAGTCCACCCAGTACGCCGTCGAGCGCGTCAAGGCCCACCTGGCCCGCTTCGAGCAGGCGTGCACCGGGGAGTCGCTGGAGGAGCTGGCTGAGGTGGACGACCCGGCGGGTCGTCCCTGCCCTGTCCCCTCGACCTGAGTCCTGGGGGCGGTATGGTGCTGCGGCAGTGTCGTCGCGTCGGGCGAGGGGTCCGACCGCCGTCCGGGGCCGACACGGGAAGGACCCAGCGTTGTCTGACCAGCCACCGCCGCCGTGGGGCGACCAGCCCTCCGCCCCCGGCCCACAGCCGAACCCGCCGACGCAGCAGTGGCCCCCCGGCGGTCAGCCGCCACAGGGCCCCGGTGGCTACGGCGGCCAGCCACCCCCCGGGTTCGGCAGCCAGCCACCCGGCGGCTACGGCGGGCAGCCCCCACAGGGGTTCGGCGGGCAGCCCCCACAGGGGTTCGGCGGGCAGCCACCACAGGGGTTCGGCGGGCAGCCACCCCCCGGGTTCGGCGGCCAGCCACCACCCAAGAGCAAAGCGCCCCTGATCGTCGGCATCATCGCGGCGGTCCTGATCGTGGGCGGCGGGATCGGGGCGGTGCTGCTGCTCAGCGGCGGGGACGACGACGTGGTCGTCAACGACCCGACGCCGACCGTGACGCAGACCGCCGCGGCGACGGAGGCGCCGTCGGCCACCGCGACCCCCACCCCGGTGCCGCGCCCCACCTCGACCATGCCCGCGGCGCCGCCCGAGCCGCCCCCCGCCACGCTGCCGGGCGTCCCGACGACGGCGCCGGCACCGCCCCCCGCAGGTGGGGGCACCTCGATGACGATGAACGAGGGCGTCACCGGCACGATCACCGCGGCCGAGCCGGTGCAGAGCTACTTCTTCGACGGCGTCGCCGACCAGGACGTCGTCCTGACGATGATCGCCGTGGACGACAGCCTTGACCCGACGCTGGCGCTGTACGGCCCCGACGGGACGCTGCTCGAGGAGAACGACGACGACTCAGACCTGGGCTCCAGCACCGACTCGCGCATCCAGTTCCGGCTGCCGGTCGACGGGGAGTACCGGGTGGACGCCTCGTCGTTCGCCAGCACCACGGGTGCGTTCGAGCTGACCCTCAGCTTCCCCTCCGTCCTGTCCGCCGAGGACACCCTGTCCGACGCCGTGCCCGAGATCGCCTACGACTACGAGGGCACCGCCGGTCAGACCATCGTCATCAACATGCGCGGTCTGGACGACCAGATCGACCCGCTGGTCTACGTCGAGGACGCGCAGGGCAACGAGATCGGCCGGGACGACGACGGCGGACCCACGCCGCTGGACGCCCGGCTGCAGATCACGATCCCGGCCGACGGCACCTACACGATCGTGGCGTCGTCGTTCGCCGAGCGGTTCGGTGCCTACGAGCTGTCGGTGACCGAGCTCTAGGAGATGTCCCAGTCGACCATGAGGTAGCCGGGCTCTCAGAGGTCGGGCGGGTCGTGTCCTCGCGCCGCCGTCTTCGACCA
>JBFKGB010000230.1:0-6171 GCA_041633535.1 Euzebya sp.
CCACGTCCCACCCACTGGTGGGGGACATGACGCTGCAGGCCACGGCCGGCGCGTTCTTCCAGTCCGGACCCGCCGCTGCAGCGCTGCTGGTCGACACGGTCCTGGCCGTCACCGACCTGCGGGAGGGCGACCACGTCCTGGACCTGTACAGCGGTGTGGGGCTGTTCAGCGTCGCCCTGGCCAGGGCCGGGGCGCGTGTCACGGCCGTCGAGGCCAACCCCGCCGCCACCCACGACGCCGCCGCCAACTGTGCGGGACTGGACGTCACGGTCCGGACGGCCGACACCGCCACGGCGCTCCGGACGGTCACCGGGCCCGTGGACGTGGTCCTGCTGGACCCGCCCCGCACGGGGGCCCGCGCCGAGGTCTGCCAGCTGGTCGCCGGCCTGTCCCCACGCCAGATCGTCTATGTGGCCTGCGACCCTGCGGCCCTGGCCCGCGACACCGCGATCCTGCGCCAGGAGGGGTACCGCCTGCAGTCGGTGGACGGGCTGGACCTGTTCGGTCACACCGCCCACGTCGAGGCCGTCGCGTCGTTCGGCCCCACCAGCTGATGGGTGGTCGCTGGCAGACAGCGGTCGCGGTCCTGCTGAGCCTCGGCGTGATCGCCGGCCTGGTCGCGGCGTCGGGTCCCCGGATCCAGGCGGGGGACCCCCTCCCACGTGACCGGGGCGTGGGCGTCGTGGCCAAGCCCGACCCGCCCAAGCTGCGCACCGACGTCCTGCTGCTGAAGCCCGTCGCGGTGGACCTGGGCCCGGTGCCCGCGCCGGTGTCGGTGGCGCCACCGGAGGACCCCCTGGTGCAGGAGCTGACGGTCCGGCTGCAGCAGGCCATCCGTGATGCCGGGAACGCCGGCCGGTCAGCGGTCAACGTCATCGACGCCGACGGCCGGGTCGTCTTCGACAGCGGCGGGACCACCCCGCTGATCCCGGCGTCGACGGCGAAGCTGGTCAGCGCGGCCATGGTGCTGGTGACCCTCGGGCCGGACCGGACCCTGGCCACCACCGTCGACACCGCCGGTCCGGTGGGACCCGACGGGACCGTGGTCGGTGACCTGGTGCTGCGTGGCGGCGGCGACCCGACGCTGGTCAGCGACACCTACGTGACGACCCGCACGAACCCCGACCGACCGATGACGCCCATCGCGCAGCTGGCCGACCAGGTCGTGGCCGCCGGGGTCACCCGGGTGCAGGGACGTGTCGTCGGCGATCCCGGCTTCCTGGTCGGGCCCGCGCTGGCCGAGGGGTGGCCGCCCCGCTACCTGGAGGACCTGGACGCGACCCCCATCACGGGCCTGACGATCGACCAGGGCTTCACCTACGTGCAGGAGGGCGGCAGCCTGCGTGCACGCGCCGCCACCGACCCTGCGGCGGAGGCTGCCGCGGCACTCACGACGGCCCTGCGTGCACGCGGGGTCACCGTCGACGGCCAGCCCACCGCCGACGGCGCCGACATCCCCGTCGGTCCGGTGACGCTGGGCCGGCTCGAGTCACCGCCCGTCTCGGTCCTGCTGCAGCACATGGTGCAGGAGAGCGACAACCACATCGCCGACACCCTGTTCCGTGCAGCGGGACGGCACGCCGCGGGTGACGGTGCGTTCGCCGACGCGGCCGACCTCCTCGACGAGGTGCTGGCGGCGCTGCAGCTGGACTGGAGCACGACGGTCATGGCCGACGGGTCCGGGCTGTCACGCGCCGACCTGATCCCACCAGCGCTGCTGACGACGCTGAACTACCGGATGACCAACTCGACGGTCGGCCCGGCGTGGCAGGACCTGATGGCGGTCAGCGGTGTCTCGGGGACGCTCGAGCGTCGGCTGACCGACTCGATCGCCGAGCTGCGGCTGCGCGGGAAGACCGGCTCGCTGGGCGACGTGCGCGCGATATCGGGTGCCGTCGTCGGCCCGGACGGCCGCCCTCTGTACGTCACGGTGACCAGCAACGGGCTGGAGCGGGCACAGCTGGACAACGCCCGTCGGCTGCAGGACCTGGTGGTCCTGGCCCTGGCCGCGCAGCTGTACGGCTGCGTCGAGCTGCCACCGGAGGTGACCGCCGCGCCGGCGACGCCGCCACCACCGGACGCGCTACCACCGCTGCCGCGTCACAGCTGCTGAGGGGCCATCGTCCGAGCGGGATGCGACGACGGTCGCACACACCGCGCAACGCTGGTTAACTGTGGTACGCATCGGTTGCAGAGTTCGGAGGGAGGTACGTCATGACGGCAGCAGACACTGACGACCTCCTGACCCTGCAGGAGGCGGCCGACGAGCTGAAGGTCCACTACATGACCGCGTACCGCTGGGTGCGCAAGGGCGATCTGGAGGCCTTCAAGGTCGGTGGGCGGCTGCGTGTCAGCCGTGGGGCGCTGCAGGACTACGTGCTGTCCCGTCAGGTCGAGACCGGCGTGGGCTCCACCGCCGAGACGGGCCGGCGGGACTGGGCCACCCACGTCGAGCGGCTCGTCGAGCACCTGGCGGCGGGCGCCTCCTCCGAGGCCAACGCCCTGGTCCGCAAGGTCATCGGCGACGGGGCGACGGCCGGCGAGGTCTACACGCGGCTGATCACCCCTGCGCTGCACGAGGTCGGCGGCATGTGGGAGGACGGCCGTCTGAACGTGGCCATGGAGCACCGCGCCACCGAGATCTGCACCGCCATCATGAACCGCCTGTCGGAGCACTTCCGACGACGCGGGCCCCGCCGGGGCGTGGCCGTCACGCTGACCGCCCCCGGTGAGACGCACGGCGTCGCCGCGGCCATGATCGCCGACTTCCTACGGGGTTCGGGCTGGGAGGTGCACCACCTGGGCGCCGACGTCCCGACCGCGGACCTGAAGCTCTTCCTCGACATCGTCCCGGCCGACGTGGTGTGCGTCAGCGCGGTGTCGCCGCTGCGTCCCGCGGTCTACGAGGAGCTGGCGGCAGCCGTCGGCGACCGTCAGCTGATCATGGGCGGACGCGGGACCGACCTGAGCCTGGCGGAGCCCCTGGGGATCATCGTGCTGGACGACCCGGTGGCGCTGATCGAGCACCTCGAGGAGTCCGTCGAGCAGTCCGGTCAGCCCGACACGGTCAGCCGCTGAACGTCACCGCGGCACCCGCCGACATGAGCAGCACGCCGACCGCCAGCTGCAGGTAGAACACGATCGGCTTGGTCGTCCGCAGGCGCGAGTACGTCGCGCCGCCGGTCGACAGCAGCCCGGCGCCCCCGAAGATCAGCAGCACGATGCCGCTGAGCAGCAGCACAGGGCCGTCCATCAGGATGCGGATGAGGGTGATCACGCCCCTCAGTCTCACACGCCTGCGCCGGCTGGCAGTGTGGGGGACATGAACGACCGCCCGCTGCCACCGCCGGACCAGACCCTCCCGACCGCCCGGTCCCTGCCCACGGTCGGCCGGTCGACGCCTCCTGACGCGCCGACGGAGGACCCCACGGCCAGCCTGTACGAGCGTGTCGGTGGCGAACCCTTCTTCACCCGGCTCGTCGATGCGTTCTACGCGCGCGTCGCCGTCGACGAGGTGCTGCGCCCGCTGTACCCCGAGCAGGACCTGGGACCGGCCAACGAGCGCCTGCGCCTGTTCCTGATCCAGTACTGGGGCGGCCCGTCGACGTACAGCGAGCAGCGTGGGCACCCGCGGCTGCGGATGCGCCACGCCCCCTACCCCGTCGGCACGGCCCAGATCCAGGCGTGGATGACGGCGATGCGTGGCGCGCTGGACGAGGTCGCCCCGCCACCGCAGGTCGACGCCGAGATCTGGGCCTACGTCCAGAAGGCCGCACCCTTCATGCGCAACACCGACGGCTGACCTGCCGCGTACGGCATCATCCGACCATGGCATCGCGACGGATCATCGGAGGACTGCTGGGGACCGCCGGGACGCTGGTGGCGCTCGTCACGTTCGGCGGCGGCTGGACCTACTCCGGACAGCTGCTGCCGGCCCCGGCCCGGGACCGCACGCTGGACGTCAGCGCGACCCTGACGCCCGACGGGACGGTGCTGCTGACCCCCGAGCGCCGCGCGTGCCTGGAGACCTTCGGTCTGCTGCTGCCCGACGGGGCGTTCCTGACCTACGGGGGTCCGGTGGTCGCCGGTTCGTGCACCGGGCTGGACGGCGCCGAGCCGGTCGAGCGGACCGTGACCGAGGTCGTGCAGGGCGCACCCGCGGTCGGGGCGGAGCTGCCGGCCCGGTTCGACGAGTACACCTTCGGGACGGACCTGGACCCCGGCGACGTCGGGCTGACGTTCTCAGAGGTCGAGGTGCCGCTGGAGGAGGACCTGGGGACCGCACCCGCCTGGCGCATCGAGGGTGACGACGACTGGGTGATCATGGTCCACGGTCGCTCGGGGACCAGGGCCGAGATGCTGCGGCTGCTGCCCACCGTGGTCGAGGGCGGCCGGTCGGCGCTGGTCATCACCCACCGCAACGACATGGCCGGGGGACCCCGCACCACCGACGAGGTGGGTCGTTTCGGGCAGACGGAGTGGCGGGACCTGCGGGCGGCGGTGGCCCATGCCCGGTCCGAGGGGGCCCAGCGGATCGTGCTGGTGGGCTTCTCCCAGGGCGGATCGGTCATCAGCTACCTGCTGCGCGAGGAGGGTCAGGAGGGGATCGACGGCGTGATCCTGGACTCGCCCCTGCTGTCGCTGTCCTCGACCCTGACCCAGCAGGCGCGGCTGCGCGACATCCCGGACCCCCTCATCCCACCCATCCTGTTCGGCACGCGCCAGCTGTCACGGCTGCGCGCCGGGTTCGTGATCGGCGACGTCGAGCACGTCGACGCGCTGAGCACGACCACCCTGCCCATGCTGCTGATCCACGGCGACGAGGACGACTTCGTCCCACCCGCCCCAAGCGCCGAGCTGGCCGCCCGACGCCCCGACGGCCTGACCTACCTGTCCATCCCGGGCGCCGGGCACGTGGAGGGGTGGAACACCGACCGCGAGCTGTACACGGCCGCCGTCCGCACCTTCCTGGACACCGTCCTGGACGACGTCGACTGAGGACCGCGTGCCAGCACGGTCGGTCATCGGGTCCGGACGCATCGTCCCCCGGTGGTCAGACCGGGCTACGCCGACCCAGGCGGCTGGCGTAGTCCTCCTCCGTCCCTCCGGACCAAATCGAACGTCGTTCATTGCATGGTCACGTTCTGTCATGGAGGGTGCATCCCCGTAGGCGACGAGGGAGACGGAGCGATGGGGACTGGTGTGCGCGGGGCGATCATGTTGGCGGTCGGTGCGGCGCTGGGCGTGCTGATGGGCAGTGCCGCGGCGGCCCAACCGGTCGACCCCGCGGTCTGGTGCAGCGGGCTGCCAGGGACCTGGGTGGCACCCACGTGCACGGTGTCCGCCCCGCTGACGGTGTCGTCCGGCGCGGTGCTCGAGGTGCCGGACGGTGTGACGCTGCGCACGACCGGGCCGGGCACCATGACCATCGCGACGGGTGGCACGGTGCTGAACGAGGGCACCATCGACGCCCAGGGCCTGGTGGACAACCGCGGGACCCTCGACAACCAGGGCGACGTGCTCGTCAGCAGCGGCGGCATGGTCAACCGGGGCACGGTCGTCAGCTGGGGGCTGCTGCAGGTGACCGGCACCCTGAACAACGACGGCTCCGGTCTGCTCGACAGCCGGGGGTTCGGTCGCATCGTGGTCGCACAGGGCGGTCGGCTGATCAACGCGGGGCAGGCCACGATCACCAACGGCTCGGTCGAGGGCCGTGACTCCACGTCGATCACCAACAGCGGCACGGTCCTCAACGAGGGACTGCTGATCAACGACGCCGACGCGACGTTCGACAACGAGGTCACCGGCCTGCTCGACAACTACGGCACGGTCCGCCACCTGGCGGGCACCCTGGCCAACAGCGGCGGGACGGTCAACAACAACGGCTACAGCGGCTTCGGCGCCTTCGGCACCATCGACAACCACGCCGCCGTCGTGAACAGCGGCGTCACCGGGCTGATCGCCAACAGCCATGTGCTGCACAACCACCCCGGGGCGACGCTGACCAGCACCGCGACCCTGGCCAACGGCTGCGTCGTGTTCCAGGGCACCCGGTACTGCCGCCCCGACATCGACGGCGTCAGCCGCCTGGTCAACGAGGGCACGCTGGACAACGGCGGCCAGCTCGACAACCACGGCACCATCGAGACGTCGGGGGCGTTCACCAACACC
>JBFKGB010000231.1:0-6169 GCA_041633535.1 Euzebya sp.
CGGCCTGAGGCGTGTCCGGGGCGTTTCGCATGCCGACGCCCACGGATAGGACACGGCGACCGCCCCGACCCCCGGCGGGCCAGCCCATCCGAGCCCGACCGTGGGGAAACCGTGTACGAGCAGCAGGCCAGCGCCACACCAGCAACGACCCGTGAGCAGCAGCTGCACGTCGGCCTCATCGCCTCGATCCGCCACGGGATCCGCCAGCCCCACGCGGGCGGGCTGGAGCGGCACACGGCCGACCTGGCGGCGGGGCTGCGCAGCCGGGGGCACCGCGTCACCGTCTTCGCCTCGGCCGACAGCGACCCCGAGCTGGGGGTCGTGCCCATCTGTCCGCGCGAGAGCGCGCTGGACCTGTCGCCGGCGGCGCGGGCGGATGTGTCGATGCTGGCCGAGGGGTTCATGCAGGAGCACCACGCCTACCTGAACCTGATGCTGGACCTGCCCGCCCACGACCTGGACGTGGTGCACGACAACTCCCTGCACCACCTGCCGATCGCCCTCGCGGACACGCTGTCGGTACCGCTCGTCAAGGTCCTGCACACCCCACCGACGCCGTGGCTGGAGTCCGCGCTGCGCCGCCGTGGACGACGGACGACCGTGGTCAGCGTGTCGGCCGCCAACGCCCGTGACTGGCGCACGCCCGTCGACCACGTGATCCACAACGGCGTGGACCTGACCAGGTTCGCAGCCGGACCGGGTGGGGGGCCCGCGGTCTGGTCGGGACGGATCGTCCCCGAGAAGGGGCCGCACCTGGCCCTGCAGGCCGCGCACGCCGCCGACGTCGACCTGCTGCTGGCGGGTCCCCAACCCGACCCCGGGTACCTCCGCGAGGAGATCCTGCCGCTGCTGGACGACCGCCGGCGGCTGGTGGGGCACCTGGACGGTGACGCGCTGGCCCGCCTGCTGGGCCACGCCAGCGTCGCCGTCGTCACGCCGCGGTGGGAGGAGCCGTACGGGCTGGTCGTGGTCGAGGCCCTGGCGACCGGGACGCCGGTCGCCGGGTTCGCCCGCGGGGCGCTGCCCGAGATCACCTCACCGGACACCGCCTGCCTGGCTGCGCCCGACGACGTCGCTGGGCTGGCCCGGGCCATCCTGGATGCCCGCACGTTGGACCGGGACGCCTGCCGACGTCACGCCGAGGCCACCGCCGACACGTTGCGGATGGTCGACGCCTATGCCGACCTCTACCGGGACCTGGCTGCATGATCGGCTGGTACGTCCACCACCACGGGATGGGCCACCTGTCCCGGGCCCGGGCGGTGCGCCCGCACCTGCAGGACGTCACGCTCTTCGGGTCGGTGGACGCGCCCGACGTGGTGCCGCTGCCCCTCGACGTCGACCCCCGCGGCCCGGCCGGGCCGCAGCCGGCCGCCAACCTGCACCACGCACCGGTCGGGGTGGCGGGCCTGACCCGTCGGATGGCGACCCTGGCGGCGTGGATCGACCGCGCCGCCCCCGACCTGTTCGTCGTCGACGTGTCGGTCGAGGTGGCGACGTTCGTCCGGCTGATGGGCGTCCCGACCGTGGTGGTCCGCCAGCACGGCCGCCGTGACGACCCGCCCCACCTGATGGCCTACGACCACGCGAGCCTGCTGCTGGCGCCGTGGAGCCCCCAGCTGGAGGACCCCTGGGTCCCCGGCTGGGTGCGGTCACGCACAGCCCACGTCGGGGGGTTCAGCCGGTTCGACGGTCGCCTGGCGGACCGGACGGCAAGCCGACGGCGACTGGGGATCGACGGCTCGACGCGGCCCGTGGTCCTGGTAACCGCCGGCGGGGAGGGCGCGGCGGGCTGGGACCCGGACGCAGCGGCCGCCGCCACGCCGGGCTGGCAGTGGGTCGTCGTCGGGGGTGTCCCGTCCACCACCCCGCGGCTGCGACACCTGGGATGGCTGGACGACCCGTGGGACTGGCTGTGCGCCGCCGACGTCGTCATCACCCATGCGGGGCACAACAGCACGATGGAGGCGGCCGCAGCCGGCACCCCGATGGTCGTCATCCCACAGCCACGGCCCTTCGACGAGCAGGTGCACAAGGCCGCCGCGCTGGACCGTTGCGGCGCCGCCCTGGTCCGCACCCGCTGGCCTTCCCCGCACGAGTGGGGTGGGCTGCTGGCGCAGGCCCGCACGTTCCGCCCCCGCACGACCCTGGTCGACGGGCACGGTTCCCAGCGGGCCGCCGTGGCGCTGCAGGGCGCCGCCCTGGGCCTGACGCCGCAGCCGTGCCGGGTGCCGGCATGACCACCGACCCGGTCACCGTCTGCACCATCGTGCGCGGACGCAGCGACCACCTGGCCAACCTGCTGGAGGGACTGCGCCGACAGACCCGGCGTCCCGACCGGGTCGTCGTCGGCTGGATGGGCGGCCCCGACATCCAGCGGACGTGTGACGCCAGCGGGCTGGACGTCACGGTCGTCGACGCCTCCTCGCCGTCGTCGGACCTGCCGCTGGCCCATGCCCGCAACGTCGTCCGCCGCCACGCCGTCCCCGGCGTGCTGGTGTTCCTGGACGTCGACGTCATCCCTGCGGCGGCCTGCCTGGCCGACTACGCCGACCGCGTGCTGACACACGGCGGCGTGTGGTCGGGGCACGTCACCTACCTGCCGCCCGGCGTGCCCGGCGCGGCGTGGGAGGAAGCCGACCTGCGTCGCGCCGCCACGCCACACCCCGCCCGGACACGGCCTGACGAAGACACCCGGCTGTCCCGACCCGAGCTGTTCTGGTCGCTGTCGTTCGCCTGCGCCTCGGCCACCTTCGACCGGGTCGGCGGGTTCGACGAGGCCTACGTCGGCTACGGCGGTGAGGACACCGACATCGCGCTGCGCTGGGCCGACCTGGGCGTCGCCCTGTGGCTGACGCCAGCAGCCGCCGGGTACCACCAGCACCACCCCACCCGTACCCCGCCGGTGCAGCACCTCGACGACATCGTCCGCAACGCAGCCGTGTTCAGGACGCGGTGGGGCCGGTGGCCGATGGAGGGGTGGCTGACCGCCTTCCGGGACATGGGTCTGGTCGAGTGGGAGCCCGACGGGTCCCTGCTGCGGCGGTGCGACGGGGCGCGGGCGTGACCCCGGCCTCAGCCCGGTCCGTACAGGGTGGCCAGGGCGTGGGCGAACCCGTGGGCCACGCGCCCGGACCGCCGGGCGCTGGTGGCCACGACACATCCCGTGTCGGCGACGACCGGGTGTCCGGCCGCACGCAGCCGCTGCCACAGGTCGATGTCCTCGGCCCGGGACAGGGCCCTGAACCCGCCCACGGCCGTGTAGACGTCCAGCCGGACCCCCAGGTTCGCGGCATGCACGTGCGGATGCGTGCCGTCGGCGGCCAGGGTGGCCCCGTACTCCACCGACCAGCGGGGGTGGACGGCATGACCGTCCGCGTCCTCGATCAGCGACACGATCCCGGCGACGGCCACGGCCCCACGACGGGCGTGGGCGAGGTGGCCCAGCACCCAGTCCTCACCGACGACGCAGTCGGCGTCGGTGGACAGCAGCCAGGTGGTCGCCTGGTCCCCGGCTCGTCGCCCGAGCCACGCACCGCCCTCCCGTCGGGCGCCACCGGCAGACCCCGCCCGGACGTGCAGGACCCGGACGTCCAGCGCCGGGTGGTCGCCCACGACGCCGTCCCACGCGGCCCTCGCCACGTCCGAGGACCCGTCCTGGCTGCCGTCGTCGACCAGGACCAGCGACCCGCGGACACCCTGGCTCATCCAGGCGTTGCCCAAGGCCACCGCGACGGAGCCGACCGCCGCGGCGATCCGCTCGGCCTCGTCCCTGTAGGGCAGCACGACCGCGACCCGATCAGCACACATCCTGCGTGCCCTGCCCCTGTGGCCACCCTTGCGAAACCGGAGACCGCCGTGCCCTCCAGACGCGTGGACGACATCCACGACCCTGCCTACTTCACCGGCATGTACGCCGCCGCCGACGACCCGTGGGGCTTCGACTCCCGGTGGTACGAACGTCGCAAGTACGCCCTCACGGTGGCGGCGCTGCCACGCGACCGCTACCGACGGGCCGTCGAGCCGGGCTGCGCCAACGGGGCCCTGACCGAGCTGCTGGCCGACCGGTGCGACGAGCTGCACAGCTTCGACCTTGTCCCCGCCGTGGCCGCCCGTGCCCGCGCGCGCCTGCAGGGCCGGCCGCACGTGCACGTGGCCCAGGGGACGTTCCCGGACCGCTGGCCACCGGGCACCGGTGACCTGGTCGTGTGGTCCGAGGTCGCCTACTACCTGGCCGACACCGCTGCCCGCCGCGCGATCGACGGCCTGGACGCCTGGCTGGAGGCGGGCGGCGACCTGGTCGCCGTCCACTGGACCGGTCCGACTGACTACCCCCGCCCAGGGGCGGAGATCGGACCGTGGCTGGACGCCGTCCCCTTCCTGGACCGCACGACCACCCTGACCGACCCGAGCTTCTCGCTGGGCGTGTGGCGGCGGACCGCATGACCACGTCCCTGCGCAGCCGGTGGGCGTCGCTCCTGGACGACGCCGAGCCGGTGGACCCCCCGGCCGTGCCGACGGTCGTCGTCTCACCGCACCCCGACGACGAGACCCTGATGGCCGGCGGCCTGATCCACCTGCAACGACGTCGGGGGCTGCCGGTCGTCGTGGTGGCCGTCACCGACGGCGGGGCCGCCTACCCCACCCTCGACGTCGACCTGGCCACCATCCGGCGGGCCGAGCAGGACCGTGCGGTCCGCCGCCTGGGCGTCGACGCCCTGCATCGTCTGGGGGTCCCCGACGGTGGCGTGCCCGCGGTCGAGGCGCAGCTGCCCCGGATCCTGGAGCCCTTCATGACGACCGGCTGCCTGCTGGTGGCGCCCTGGGCACACGACGTGCACAGCGACCACGAGGCGGTGGGGAGGGCCTGTGCGCTCCTGGCGCAGCAGGCCGGCGTGACGCTGTGGGAGGGACTGTTCTGGACATGGCACCGTCGCGACCCCGCTGATCTGGCCGGACGCCGGCTGGTGCGGGTCGACCTGACGCCCGAGGACGTCGGGGCGCGGGAGGACGCCATCACCTGTCACCGCAGCCAGGTCACCGACGACCTGGGTCCCACCCCCATCCTGGACGACGACGCGCTGGAGCCCATGACATGGCCGACCCACCACTTCCTGACCCGATGACGGCGACCTGGGACACGGCGCTCCCGTTGCCGGGCCGTGGCGCCACCGGCCAACGTCTGATGTGGCTGTACGAGCAGGCCCGACGGCATCCGCTTGCGTCGGCCCGGCTGCTGGAGGCCCACACCGACGCGGTGGCGATCCTGGCCGAGGCGGGTCGCGAGGCGGCACCCGGGGACCGCTACGGCGTCTGGGCGTCGCGCGGCGACATCTGCTACGACGCCGACGCCGGGGTGATCAGCGGCACCAAGCCGTTCTGCTCGGGCATCCGGACGGTCACCAAGGCCCTGGTGACGGTCACGACACCGCGTGGGGAGGGGTTGCTGCTGGACCTGCCGATCGGGCGGTGGGTGTCGATGCGGCTCGAGGCGGGGGTCTGGGAGACCGTGGCCCTGGCCGACTCCGACACCGGCCGGTTGGTCGTCGACCGGCATCCCGTGCAGCCCGACGCCGTCGTCGGCGGGCCCGGCTGGTACCTGTCACGGCCAGGGTTCTGGCACGGCGCCTGCGCCCCGGCGTCCTGTTGGGCGGGCGGTGCTGCCGGGCTGGTGGACGCCGCCGAGGCGGTCGGCGGGACCGATCCCCACCGGCTGGCCCATCTGGGTCGGCTGCGGGCGCTGGACTGGGGCAACCGTGCGGCGCTGGCCGAGGCCGGCCGTCAGATCGATGCGGACCCGACCGACGTGGTGCACGCCCAGCACACCGCCCGTGCCGTCAGGCACCTGGTCGAGCGCAACTCGACGGCGATCGCCGACACGTTCGGGCAGGCCCTGGGGCCCCGACCCTTCGTCGGTGACGTCGCCGTGGCGCAGCGGATGGCCGACCTGCACCTGTACCTGCGGCAGGACCACTCCCTGCACGACCTGGCCGCGCTGGGCGGCCTGCCGCGGTCCCCGGGTCAGCCGCCGTCGGGGCACAGCGCCCGCAGCAGTGCCCGACCGTCGGGCACCGGCGACTTCACCACGTAGCTACCGGCACCCGCCGCGATGGCGGCGCGGGCCGTCACGGCGTCCGGCCGGCCCGTCATCACCACCAGACGGGAGGTC
>JBFKGB010000232.1:0-6155 GCA_041633535.1 Euzebya sp.
GAACAGCAGGGCGGCCGCGCGATCGGCCAGCGCCTGCGCCCTGGACCCGGACGACTGCGCGTCGGCGACCATCCGCCGGATGCCGGCGAGCGCGGTGTCCTCGCCGGTCGCGGTCACCTGCACACGTAGGCTCGCGTCGACCACGACGGTACCCGCGACGACACGGTCGCCGACGGCACGGGCGACAGGGTTGGACTCTCCGGTCAGCATGGACTCGTCGACGTCACCGGCCCCGCGCACGATGGTCCCATCGGCGGGCACCCGCCCGCCAGGGCGGACCAGCACCACATCGCCGGCGGTCAGGTCGCGGAGCGGCACGACCTCCATGCCGTCGTCGGTCAGCCGTTCTGCATCATCAGGCAGCAGCTCCGCCAGCGCCTCCAGCGCGCCGCGTGCCTGACCGATCGCCCGCATCTCGAGCCAGTGCCCCAGCAGCATGATGGCGATGAGCAACGCCAGCTCCCACCAGACCTCCTGGTCGAACACGCCGACGGCCGTGGCCATCGACGCGACGTAGGCGACGGTGATCGCCATGGCGATGAGCAGCATCATGCCCGGGCGTCGCGATCGCGCCTCTGACAGCCCGCCGGTGAGGAACGGCCAGCCGCCGTAGACGTAGACGACCGAGCCCAGGATCGGACCGATGAGGTCCTGCCCGGGGACTGCGGGTGCGGTGTAGCCGAGGAGCATCTGGACGTGGTGCGACCAGACCACGATCGGTACGGCCAGGACGAGCACCAGCCAGAGGCGGTCCCGGAACAGCGCTGCGTGGTCGCCGGGGCCGCCGTGGTGGTCGCTGTGATGGCTGTCGACGCCGTGCGCGTGGCGGACAGCGGCATCCGGGCCGGCCGCGTCGTGGTCGTCGGGTCGATCGTCCCCCGCCGTGGGACGTGTCGGGTGTTCGGAGAGCTTCATCGCGTCGCCTTCCTGTCGTCGGCGGGTTCGGCTGCAGGATCCGCCGTGGCTGGTCGAGAGGCTCATCATATACCCCAGGGGGGTATATGCACCAGCCGAGTGTGACGTCCTCTGGGCATGACGGCGGCATGGCCCGGCGACGACCGTTCCGCGCCGGCACGACCGGGCGCCAGACGTCGATCTGCACCGGTGGAACGTCGACGGCCTGTCGCCGAAGGGGGAGGGCAGACCTCCTAGACTGCACACATGTCCTCAGAGGTCCAACGCGCCATACACGACCCGCAGCGGCTCGCCGCCGTCCACGCCACGGGTCTGCTCGACACCCCGCCGGAGGAGGCCTTCGACCGCCTCGCCAGGCTGGCACGCACGGTGCTGGGGACGCCGCTGGCCTTCGTCACACTGGTCGACGACGAGCGGTCCTACTGGAAGAGCTGCATCGGGGTCCCCGCGGGCGGCCCGCGGCAGAACACCGTCGAGGAGTCCTTCTGCCAGTACGTCGTCGGCAGCGGTGAGGCCCTGGTCGCCCGTGACGCCGCGACGCACCCGGTCACCAAGGACAACCCGTCCATCGAGCTGATGGGTGTCGCGGCGTGGGCGGGGATGCCGCTGCGTGCGCCCGGCGGGCAGGTGCTGGGGTCCTTCTGCGTCGTCGACACCGAGCCGCGGGAGTGGACCGACGAGCAGATCAGCTCGCTGGCGGCGCTGTCAGAGGCCGCGGCCGGTGAGATCGCCCTGCGGTCGGCGCTGCGCTCGACGTCAGAGGCCGCCCGGACCCTCCGCCAGGTGCTGCTCCCCCCCAAGGTGCCCTCCGTCAAGGGGCTGGACGTGGCTGCCGGTCACATCGCCGCCCTCGACGGGTTCGGGGTGCTGGGTGACTTCTACGACGTCTTCGAGGCCGCGCCCGACCGGTGGGTCATCGCCATCGGGGACGTGCGGGGCCATGGTCCCGAGGCGGCCGAGACCGCCGCCTCGGTCCGCTGGTCGATCCGTGCGCTGGCGCGCGAGATGTCGGATCCCGTCGCCGTCATGGAGCGGGTCAACGATCTGCTGCACGCCCGTGATGACGAGGACGCCCCGCACGTCACGGCCTTGCTCGCGACCTTCGCCCACGACGGGACCCAAGGCACCGAGGGCCTGGACGTCGATGTGGTGTGCAGCGGTCATCCACCGCCCCTGCTGTGGCGCGAGGACGGCGGCATGACGCACATGGCCGCGGCGGGACGGCCGTTGGGGCTGTTCGAGGACGCCGGGCTGTCGGCCCACACGGTGACGCTGGACCCCGGGGACTCCCTGGTCCTGGTCACGGACGGCGCGATGGAGGCGCGGGACGTCGCGGGTGAGCAGCTGGGTGAGCACGGCCTGAAGTGGGCGCTGGCCGCGATGACGACCGCACCGGTCGCCTCCTCCGTCGTCCTGCAGGTCCTGGGCGCGGTCCGGCGTCACCAGCACGGGATGCTCCGCGACGACGTCGCCGCCCTGGTGGTGGGCGTCCCGCGGGGCTGAGCGACCTCAGCGGTAGGTGCGCAGCGCGGCTGCGTCACCGGTGAAGTGCGCGTGGTCGTTCAGCGTCAGCAGCGACACGCCGGACCGGCCGACGATCAGCGTCGTCAGACCGGCGTTGACCGTGATGCGGTTCAGGGCGACGACACCCTCGGGCGGCAGGCCCAGCAGGTGGCCGCAGGTCGCCGCAATCACCCCACCCGAGGTGGCCACCACCGCGTCGCGTCCCTGGAGCGTGTCGGCCAGATCGTGCAGCGCGCCGACGACACCGTCGGCGAAGCCGCGCCAGCCGTCGTCGGCGTCATCGCGGATCCACGCCAGCAGCGCGGCGTCCAGCAGCGCCTGGAAGGCCCGCGGGTCGGTGGGCACCCCGCCGTCGGGGAGCCCGGCTGCGACCAGCCCCACATGGTCGTACTCGTTCCACCGGGCGTCGACACGGGGCTGCTCGGCGATCCTCATCGCCTGGGCGCACAGCGCGGCGGTGTCGGCCTGACGGCGCAGCGTGCCGCACACCAGCAGGGGGTCACGCAGCCCACGGGTCGCGAGCACCCCGCCCGCCACCGACGCCTGCCGTCGACCCAGGTCGGACAGGTCGTCGTAGTCGGCCGCGCCGAAGGAGGCCTGGCCGTGGCGCAGCAGGGTGATCGTGGGCACGGCCTCAGCTGGCGGCGTCGCGCCGGACCTTGGGGGACTTCCCCCGGATGCGGGTGCGGCTGAGGGAGTCGATGACCTCGTCGACAGCGCCGGCCGGCACCTCGACCAGCGAGAACCGGGCGCTGATCTGGATCGCGCCGATGTCCCGGCCCGCAAGGCTCGTCTCGTTGGCGATGGCGCCCACGAGGTCCTTGGGCCGGATGCCCGCGTCGCGGCCCAGGTTGACCCAGACACGGCCGGCGTCGGCGGAGTTCAGCCGCTTGCCGGCGTTGGGGCCGCCACCCTCCGGGCGGGACTTCTTCTTGCCGCCACCCTTGCCCTGGCTGTGGTCAAGGCTGGCCTGGGGGACGTCGCGCTCGTCGCCGTCGCTGCTGGACTCGTCGTGGGCCAGCTTGATCGCCGCGAGGGCGACGTCGACCAGGTCGAACTCGTCGGACAGCGACTCCACGACCGGCCGGAACGTGTCGAGCTCTGCCCCCAGGATCGCCTCGCGCATGGCGGCGCGGATCAGGCCCAGCCGCTTGGCGCGCAGGTCGGCGACGGTGGGAACCGTGTCGATCTCCATCTTGCGGCCGGTGTGCCGCTCGATGGAGCGCAGCGCGCTGTGCTCGCGGGGTGAGACCAGCGAGATGGCCACGCCCTCGCGTCCGGCACGACCGACGCGGCCGATGCGGTGCACGTAGGACTCGGGTGCCGAGGGGACGGAGTGGTTGACGACGTGGGTCAGGCTGTCGATGTCCAGACCGCGTGCGGCGACGTCGGTGGCGATCAGCAGCTCGGTGGTGCCGCCACGGACGTGGCTCATGACGCGGTCGCGCTGCTCCTGGCTCATGCCGCCGTGCAGCGCCTCGGCGCGGTAGCCGCGACCGTTCATGGTCTCGGTCAGCTCGTCCACGTCGTTGCGCGTCCGGCAGAAGACGATGGTGGCCTCGGGCCCCTCGACGTCCAGGACTCGGGCCAGCGCCGCCGGCTTGTGGTGCTTCTGGACGACGTAGACGACCTCGCGGATGCGGGGGTCCTCGCCGCCGGCGGGGCCGTCGTGCTCGATGGTGACACGCACCGGGTCGTGCAGATGGCGGCCGGCCAGCTTGGCGATGCGCTTGGGCATCGTGGCGCTGAACAGCATCCGCTGGGCGTCGCGGGGGACACCGTCCAGGATGGCCTCGATGTCGTCGGCGAAGCCCATGTCCAGCATCTCGTCGGCCTCGTCGAGGACGACGATCTCGAGCAGCTCCAGGTCGAAGGACCGACGGGAGATGTGGTCGAGGGCACGGCCGGGCGTGGCGACGACGATGTCGACGCCCCGCTGCAGCTCCTTGAGCTGACGGACGATCGGCTGGCCGCCGTAGATCGGGAGGACGCGGGCACCCATGGACTTGCCGTAGGTGTGGATGGCCTGCGAGACCTGCATGGCCAGCTCACGCGTCGGCGTGAGCACCAGGGCCATGGGGGTGCGGGCACCCTGTCGATTGGCGAGGCGCTGCAGCATCGGCAGGGCGAAGGCCGCGGTCTTGCCGGTGCCGGTCGCGGCCTGACCCAGCAGGTCGGTGCCCTCCAGCAGACGCGGGATGGCCTCCTGCTGGATGGACGTGGGCTCCTCGTAGCCGAGCTTGTCGAGGACCGCGACGAGGTCCTCGTTCAGGCCCAGGCCCGCGAAGGTCGGCTGCTCGGCCAGACCCTCGTCGGCGCTGGCCGGGTCCGTGGCGGGCTCGTCCGTGGACGCCTCGTCGGTGGCGGGCTCGTCCGTGGACGGCTCCGGCGTCATCTCGACGGTCTCGAAGTAGGTCTCCCCGAGCGCGTCGGCATCGGTGCCGTCGGTGGGGGAGGAGGGGGAGGGGGGCTGTTCTGACACGTGAAGACCTTTCGTGACCTCTGAGTATGCCCGCCGGGAGCAGGCCCGCCCGCCGCCCACCTGCCCGTGTGGCCCGCGGGGCGGAGGGTCGTCGAGGATTCAGGATCTGCTGTTAACGACGGGCCGGGACAGGCGTCATCGTGGGTACAGGCCCTCCCGCCGAACGGAGGGTCGTCCGCCGAACAGAGGAGCAGTCCCTCCATGTCCACAACCCGCCGCACGTCTCTCGTCGCCCCGCTGGTGGCCCTCGTCATCGCCCTCGCCCTGGCGCTGGTGATGACGGTCGCCGCCACCCCCGCTGACGCCCAGCAGTCCTGGGCACCCGTCGACGAGGCCACCATCCACCCTGGTGTGCAGATGTTCACCGACGGCGCCCAGTGCACCGCCAACTTCGTGTTCACCTCCGGCAGCGATGTCCTGATCGGCTACGCCGCCCACTGCGCCGCCACCGGTGCGTCCACCGACACCAACGGCTGCCTGGTCGACAGCCTGCCGCTGGGCACCCCCGTCGAGATCGACGGCGCCACCCGTCCCGGGACGCTGGCGTACTCCTCCTGGGGGACCATGCGGGCCGTCGGTGAGACCGACCCCGGCGCGTGCAACGGCAACGACTTCGCCCTGGTCCGGATCGACCCGGCCGACGTCGGCCGCGTGAACCCCTCCCTCCCGACGTTCGGTGGCCCGCAGGGCATCGACGCCGACGGCGTCGTGCTGGGTGACCGCGTGTTCTCCTACGGCAACTCCGGTCTGCGCCCCGTCGACAGCCCCCTGTCGCCCAAGGACGGCATCGCCGTCCAGACCGTCAACGGCGGCTGGACCCACACCCTGTACACCGCAAGCCCCGGCATCCCCGGTGACTCCGGCTCGGCGTTCCTGAACGAGCAGGGCCAGGCCCTGGGCATCGTGTCGACCCTGGCGCTGGCTCCGCTGGCGGCGTCCAACAACATCGCCGACGCGGGTCGCGCCATCGCCTACGCCAACGAGAGGGCCGGCATGGGCATCACCCTGGCGGAGGGCACCGAGCCCTTCACGCCGGCTCTGCTCGGCGGTCTGCTGCCCATCGGGCTGTAGCCACCGCTCGCTCTGCGTCGCACGGGCCACCCCTCCGGGGGTGGCCCGTCTGCGTACCGGGGCCCGTCGGCTCGTACGCCACGACCGGACGGCCGGCGGGGTCAGCGCGAGGGGGTCCGGGCCCAGACACCCCACAGCGGATCGTGCCCACCGGTCGGACGTC
>JBFKGB010000233.1:0-6108 GCA_041633535.1 Euzebya sp.
CTCCCACGTCGGCTGGGGATGCCCGTCGACCAGCACCGCCTCGGCCGCGCCCGTGACCGCGACCAGGGTGTCGGTGGTGCACCGGATGACCAGCTCGGAGCCGGTGACCTCGACCAGCGCGGCGCCCTGGGCGTTGCCGACCAGGACGTTGGCGGTCCGTGCCGCGTGCTGGTCGGATGCCCCGTTGGGTGACACGCCGATCCCGGCGTACCCGGGCCGCCCGAGGTCCTGCACGACCGCGTGGGTCGCCCGCTCGACGACGAGGGTGCGGTTCACGGAGCGGCCTCGGTCGGGCGCAGCGGGTGACCGGCCAGGGGGTCCCACTCCTCGGCCGGGACGGGCACGAAGCGGATGCGGTCACCCGGGGCGTAGGGGACGTGCGGTGGGCGGTCCAGGTCGAACAGCGTCAGCGGCGTACGACCGATCAGCCGCCAGCCACCCGGGGACGCGGCGTTGTAGACGATCGACTGCGCGCCGCTGAGCCCCAGCGACCCCGGTGGCACGCGGGGCCGGGGCACCTCCAGGCGGGGCACGCTGCCCGGCAGACGCGGACCGTCCATGAGGGGCGCACCGACGGGTGAGGCGACGACGCGCACGACCCAGTCCTGCGAGGTGTGCAGCCTGACCAGTGCGTCGGGGGTCAGGCCAAGGCGGTCGGCGGTGTCCTCCAGGTCAGGTCCGTGGGACCCGCCGTAGACCACGGGCAGCTCGAACCGCCGCGGAGGACGCGGGTCGACCTTGTGTCCGGCCAGCTCGACGACCGTCGCCTCGATCGTCGCCCGGTCGGTGCGGAGGGGGTCGAAGGTGACGAACACGCTGTCGAAGGCGGCGACGACGTCGACGAGCCCCTCCGGCTGCTGTCGACGCAGCTGCGCACCGAGCGCCTGGGTGTGTGCCCACCGCCGTCCGGGGTCCTCCTCCAGCACCTCGACCAGCAGCCCGGCGTCGCCGTACTCCCGGCACGACAGGCGGACGGGGGGCACGGGCACCCGGTCCTAGCGGGTCGGTCGCGCGGCGGCGGCGAACGGGGCGATCGTCACGCCCTCGGCGTCCAGCGCGGCCCTGACCTGCTCGGCCGCGTCGATCGAGGCGGCGTTGTCGCCGTGCAGCAGCAGCGACTCGCAGTCGATCGGGACGCGGTTGCCGTGGCGTGAGGTGACGGAGCCGTCCAGCACCATCGACAGGGCGCGCTCGACGATCTGGGCGGGGTCGTGCAGGACGGCGCCCGGCTCGCGCCTGGACACCAGGGTCCCGTCGTCCTCGTAGGCGCGGTCTATCAGGCCCATCACCACGACCGGCAGCCCGCGCCGGTGTGCCTCGCGCTGCAGCTCACCCGCCATGGTCAGGATGGTCAGGCCGGCGTCCAGGGCCTCGACGGCGTCGGCCACACCGGCGGCGTAGGTGGCGTCGGTCATGACCAGCGTGCCCAGCCGGCCGTGGGGCGACAGGTGGGTCACGCGCGTGCCGGCCACGCGTGCGAAGGCCGCCAGCGCACCGACCTGGTAGGTCACGTCGGTGCGCACCTCGTCGCGGCTGAGGTCCATCGCCCGACGACCGAAGCCCACCAGGTCGGGGAAGCTCGGGTGCGCCCCGATCGCGACGTCGTGCTGCAGGCACGCCCGGACCGACGCCTCCATCGTGCGGGGGTCGCCGGCGTGGAAGCCACAGGCGATGTTGGCCGACGTCAGCGTCCGCAGGATCCGGTCGTCATCACCCATCGACCACGAGCCGAAGCTCTCGCCGATGTCGGCGACGAGGTCGATGGTTCGCGGACCGGTACCGGACGTGCTGGTCACGAGGACTCCTGGGTGGGCAGCGGTGACCCCGCGAGCCTAACGCGGGGCCCCGGCCAGGGGCCCGGCAGGAACCGACCCGGGACGCATCGAACATCCTGGGGATGCCACCGCTGCGCCGACACCTCGCCCGAACCGCGCTCGCCCTGCTGCTGGCCGTCACGACCGTGGCCGGGCCGGTCGTGGTCTGGCCGGTCGCGGCCGTGACCGCGCAGGCCGCACCGGTCGGCCAGCCCGTCAGCGAGGGCGTGGCGACCGACTCCTGTCGCCAGACCGCCGCGCCGCAGCAGGGCTGTGACACGGTCCGGTCGGCCACCCACGGCGGCGCCGCGATCTGTCGGCGGGCCGGCGTGCCCGACGTGTGCACACCGCTGAACGGTCAGCGGGTCGCCGCCGACGAGGTCGTGGCCTACGCGGCCTCGCCCACCGCTGCGGCCCATGCGCTGCAGCGCCGCCTGCAGGAGGACCTGCCGCTGCGCCACGCCACGTTCGTGGCGACCCACAACTCCTACAACAGCTACGCCTACCGACCCACCCCCTCGGGGATGGACGCCAACCAGACCTACTCGTTGACCGACCAGCTGATGATGGACGTCCGCCGGCTCGAGCTGGACGTGCACACGTGGACCGACGTCACGACCGGCCAGACCGCGCCGATCCTGTGCCACGCCACCGACGACCCCCGGCCCCACACCGGCTGCACCGCCGAGATGACCCTGACCGACGGGCTGGTCGAGATCGACCGCTGGCTGGACGCCAACCCCGACGAGATCGTGATGCTGCGCGTCGAGACCCATCTGGACGGCGTCGCCGGCTACGCCCAGGCGGCCGCGGCCGTCCGCGACGTCATCGGTGACCACCTGTTCCTGCCACCGACCGCCGCCGCCGGGTCCTGCACGACGTTCGACCTGGACCTGACCCGCGCCGACATCCGCGCCAGCGGGCGGGTGATGATGGTCAGCGACTGCGGTCCTGCAGGGTCGGGCTGGGCCCCGCTGGTGTGGGACGACGGCGGTGTCCGGATCGAGTCGACGGTCCGGTCCCAGGACTTCAGCTACCCGACGTGTGCGGGGGTGCCCCGCACCGGTCCCCGGTCCTTCCAGCAGTCCTGGATCCGGTTCTTCGACGACGCGACGCTGCTGAGCTCGATGGTGTCGTTCGGCGGCGACGCCCCGCAGCGCTCCACCCCCGCGATGGTGCGGTCCTGGACGCAGTGCGGGGTCAACCAGCCCTCCTTCGACCACCTGACGCCCACGGACGGTCGCCTGGCCGCGCTGGCCTGGTCGGCGGGCGACACTCCCGTGACCGCCGCAGGCTGCCACGTGGCCGACACACGCGGCGGTGTGCTGCTGGATGCGTCCTGCACCGGTGAGGTGCGGCCGTACCTGTGCGCCACCGGTCACGCGGCGCTGCAGGTGACCGACCAGACCGGTCCCGCAGCCGGACACGACGCCGCCTGCGCGGCGATCGGCGCTGCGCCAACCGTGCCCCGCAGCGGCCACGAGGCCCAGAAGCTGGTCGACCTGGGGGTCACCGCCGACGCGGTCTGGGTGGCCATCCCCGCCTGAGCGGTTCCGAGGCGGCCGGAACACCCGGCTCATCGGAGGGGTTGAGGCCAGCCATGCTCGTTCCCTGGGCCCTGATCGGGCGTCTCGTGCTGTCCCTCGTCGTCGCGCTGCTGGCGCTGCGGCTTCGTGGTGTCCGGGGGGATCGCAAGGACGCCGCCGTCGATTTGGCCCTGACCCTGGCGGTCGGGGCGGCGCTGGGTGGACGGCTCACGGTGCTGGCCCTGGACGCGCTGCTGGTCGGCGGCCTGCCGGACGTGCGGGCGGTGGTGACCCTCGGACCGGGCCTGTCCGCCCCCGGCGCGCTGATCGGCGCGACGGTCGCGGGCTGGCGACGGCGTTCGGTGGCCGTCGGGACCTGGCAGGACGCCGGGCTGGTCGTCACGGCGGGGCTGGCCACGTTCGCGGCCTCGCACCTGCTGGTCCTCCCGGTGCCCGACGTCGTGCGCACCCTGGTCCTGGTGGGCGTGGCGGTCCGGCTGGTCCGCGTCGACCCGACCCGGTGGCACCCGGGCCCGCGGCTGCTGGTCGGCGTGGCGACGGCCCACCTCCTGGCCGCCGCGGTGACCCCCAGCCTGCCGACCGTCGACACCGACGTCGACCTGCTGCTGACGGTCGTCGTGGTCCTGGCCGGTCTCCTCACCCTGCCGCGCGTGGGGGAGGGCGCCCGTCGGCTGGCCGGCGTCGTCGGCATGGTCGTGGGCGGTCTGGTGCTGGTCGCGGTCCTGACCGCCGCGGACGCCCCGTCGCTGCCCGCTGACGTCGACCCGGCTGCGACCGCTGCGCTGGACGGCGCGATCCTGGCTGGCGCCGACCCTGGCGCAGCCGACGTGCCGACGTGGGGCGCGGAGGAGCTGGCGGCGCTGGCCCGTGACGTCGACGTCCCGATCGTGCTGAACCTGTGGGCCGCCTGGTGCCCGCCTTGTCACGCCGAGGCCCCCACCGTCGCACGGGCGGCCGAGGCGCTGCGCGGCCGCGCGGTCGTCATCGGGGTCCTGGTCGACGACGAGGTCGCGGACGGGCAGGCCTTCGCCGACCGGTACGACCTTGGCTTCCCCACGGTCGTGGATGCCGGGCTCAGCGATGCGATCGGCATGGCGGGGCTGCCAACCACCGTGATCCTGGACAGCGAGGGCACGGTGGTGCGCCGGGTCGTCGGGGGACTGGCACAGGCGACCCTCGCTGAGGCCGTCGAGGCGGCAGCCCGGGGCTGAGGTGGTTGGACACGGGGTGGCTCAGGCGCCCACGTAGTCGGCCAGGTGTTCGGCCGTCAGCGTCGACCGTGAGTCGACCAGGTCGGCCGGGGTCCCCTCGAACACCACGCGGCCGCCGTCATGGCCGGCACCCGGCCCCAGGTCGATGATCCAGTCGGCGTGCGCCATCACCGCCTGGTGGTGCTCGATGACGATCACCGACCGGCCGTCGTCCACCAGCCGGTCCAGCAGACCCAGCAGCTGCTCGACGTCGGCCAGGTGCAGGCCGGTGGTCGGCTCGTCCAGCACGTAGACGTCGCCGGTGTCGCCCATCTGGTTGGCCAGCTTCAGGCGCTGCCGCTCGCCCCCGGAGAGCGTCGGCAGCGGCTGCCCCAGCGTCAGGTAGCCAAGCCCGACGTCCACCAGACGCGTCAGCACCTTCAGGGCGGCGGGGGTCCTGGCGTCCCCGTCGGCGAAGAACGCCGCCGCCTCCTCCACCGGCATCGCCAGCACCTCGGCGATGTTGCGTCCGCCGAGGGTGTGCTCCAGCACCGAGGCGTCGAACCGGTCCCCGCCACACTCCTCGCAGGGCGTGGTCACCGACGCCATCGGTCCCAGGTCGGTCTCGATCACCCCGGCCCCGTTGCACGTGGGACAGGCCCCCGCGGAGTTGAAGCTGAACAGCGCGGCCTTCACGCCGTTGGCCTTGGCGAAGGCCTTGCGGACGGGGTCCAGCAGGCCCGTGTAGGTCGCCGGGTTGCTGCGACGGGACCCACGGATCTCGTCCTGGTCGATCACGACCACCCCCTGTCGGCCGGCGACCGAGCCGTGGACCAGGGAGCTCTTGCCGGACCCCGCGACGCCCGTGATGACGGTCAGGACGCCAAGGGGGATGTCGACGTCGACGTCCTGCAGGTTGTGGGTCGACGCCCCACGGACCTGCAGCGCGCCGCTGGCCGACCGCACGGCCGGCTTCAGGGTGGCGCGGTCGTCCAGGTGGTGGCCGGTGTCGGTGTCGCTGTCGCGGAGCCCCTCCACCGGCCCCTCGTAGCAGATGGTCCCGCCCGACGTGCCCGCGCCGGGGCCCAGGTCCACGACGTGGTCGGCGATGGCGATCGTCTCGGGCTTGTGCTCGACCACCAGCACCGTGTTGCCCTTGTCCCGCAGCTGCAGCAGCAGCTCGTTCATCCGCTGGATGTCGTGCGGGTGCAGGCCGATGGTCGGCTCGTCGAAGACGTAGGTGACGTCGGTGAGGGAGGAGCCCAGGTGCCGGATCATCTTGACCCGCTGCGCCTCACCCCCCGACAGGGTCCCCGACCGCCGGTCCAGCGACAGGTAGCCCAGACCGATCCGCTGGAAGGAGTCGAGGGTGCCCTGCAACGAGGCCAGCAGTGGCGCGACCGAGGGCTCGTCCAGCCCACGCACCCACGCCGCAAGGTCGGTCAGCTGCATGGCACAGGCGTCGGCGATGCTGATGCCGGCGATCAGGGATGACCGTGCGGCCTCGCTCAGCCGCGTGCCGTCACAGGCGGGGCAGTCGGCGAACGTCGCGGCCGC
>JBFKGB010000234.1:0-6051 GCA_041633535.1 Euzebya sp.
CCCCCGTGCCGTGTGGCGGGACCATGCGGGTGGGGTGGGGGAGGGATCGGGCAGACTCGGGTCGTGCACGATCCTGACGCAGACCCCCTGGACGAGCGGACCGACCACTACGGCCGGCTCTACACCCCTTGGCGCATGGAGTACATCCGCGACCCCGAGCGGTCCAACGACGGCTGTCCGTTCTGTCGGGACGACGCCGCGTTCGACCGCAGCAGGGTCCTGCACGAGGGCCAGCACGCCTTCGTCATCCTGAACGCCTACCCCTACAACCCGGGCCACGTCATGGTGATCCCGTGGACCCACACCGACGACTACACGGCCCTGTCGACGGACGAGACGCGTGAGATCGCGGACCTGACCCAGCGGGCCATCCTGGCGCTGCGCGCGACGGTGCACCCGCACGGCGTCAACGTCGGCATGAACCTGGGGACGGTCGCCGGTGCCGGGATCGCCGACCATCTGCACCAGCACGTGGTGCCGCGCTGGGGAGGCGACACCAACTTCATGCCCGTCATCGGCCAGACCCGTGTGCTGCCCGAGCTGATGGCCAACACCTACGAGCTGCTGAAGCCCGCCTTCGACGCGACCGGCTGACCCCGTCCTCTACCATTCGTCACATGAGCGACGACCAGGGCTGGCCGGACAGCGGCGAGGGATGGACCTCCTCCCCGGAGGACGGTGGGGCGTGGGGGCAGCAGCCCCCGTCCGACCAGCCGCCGCCGCCCTTCGGTGCGTCCGACGACCAGCAGGGGTTCGGCCAGCCGCAGGGCTGGGGCCAGCAGCCGTCGGGGTGGGGGCAGCAGCCGTCGGGGTGGGGCCAGCAGCCACCGCCCCCCGGCCAGCAGCCGCCCGGCTGGGGACAGCAGCCACCCGCCTGGGGACAGCAGCCGCAGGGCTGGGGTCAGCAACCGCCCGGCTTCGGCGGTGGGCAGCCCCCGTTCGGGCAGCAGCCGTACGGCCAGCAGCCCCCCTCCTCCAGCAACAGGACCGGCCTGATCATCGCCGGCGTCATCGGCGGGGTCGTCCTGCTGATCGGGATCGCGGTCTTCGCCGTCTTCGCCTTCATCGGCAACACGGTCGAGACGGTCGTCGACAGTGGTGTGTTCGAGGGCGGGCAGTTCGACCAGGAGACCACGCTGGGCATCCCGGAGGGCCCGCGGGTCCTGGACGAGCGGGGCCGGATCTCCGGCGACGACGACGTCCAGACCTTCAGCTTCACCATCGAGCGGGCCACCACCGTGCAGGTCGACGTGCTGGGTGAGGACGGCTTCGACCCGGTCGCAACCCTGCGTGACTCCGCCGGTGGCGTGATCGCCGAGAACGACGACGGCGGGGACTTCCTGGACTCCCAGCTGGTCCAGCGGCTCGAGCCCGGTCGCTACGACGTCGAGGTCGAGGGGTTCGGCTCCAGCGGCGGCAGCTTCCAGGTCATCGTCACGACCCGCTGAGGCTCAGCCAGCCACCCACCGCAAGGTCATCCGGCAGGCGTGCGTCGCGCCGGGGGACAGCACCCGCGGGTCCGGGCCGTTGACCTCGTCCGGTGGGCCGGACTGCGGCTCGACACAGACGCCTGAGGGGTGCTGGTCGAAGACGACCACGTGGTCCAGGTCGCTGTCGACGGTCGCGGTCCCCACACCGGGCCAGGTGACGGTCGGCGCGCCGGACAGGTCGGTGAAGCAGTCGTCCCAGGGGCCGTCGGTGGGCGGCACCCAGCGCCCGGTGGGCAGCCCGTCGGTCCCGCGCTGCAGCATGCGTCCCGCGCCGATCGACACGGCCGCCTGGGCACCGCCGACCCACCGGGGGAACCAGGGGTGCCAGCCCACCGTCAGCGGCATCGCGACGGCACCGGCGGTGGTCCGCAGGGTCAGCTCGACGGCGTCTGGGTGCAGCACGACCGTCTGCTCGGCGGTCCCACCGAAGGGCCAGCCGGCGCCCGCCTCGGTCCGGGGCAGGGCCAGGGCCAGGGCCAGGGTCAGGGTCAGACGGTCGGCCTCGGCCTCCTGGACGTCCCACGGCAGACGGTGCCCGACGCCGTGCAGGGCGTGGGGGCCGCTCGGGTGGGGCAGCCGGACGGTCTGCCCCTGCCACTGCAGCGTGGCGTCGCGGACCCGGCCCGCCCACGGGACCATCGGGTAGCAGCCCCAGCCCTCGGGGTCGCGGGTGGGGTCCGGGCCGACCAGCAGATCGTGTCCGTCGACGTGCCACGCGGCGAGGCGGCCGCCGCGGGCGGGGTCCACGACCAGCCGTGACGTCCCGGAGGTCAGCGTCAGCTGCGGGGTCGTCAGCGTCCCCCTCACCCCGCTGATGCCTGCAGCACGTCGTCGGCCTGCTCGGCGGCGCCGGCGCCGGGCCCGGTCACGACCGTGCGTGCCGACAGGTCCGGGAACGCCCGGGCGTAGGCCTGCAGCGTGGCGTCGGCGACGTCCTCGGCGTCGTCGCGCACCAACCCGATGACCGCACCGCCGAAGCCGCCGCCGGTCATGCGGCTGGCGATGGCGCCGTGCTCGCGCAGCAGCTCCACCAGACGGTCGGTCTGGGGCACGGTCACGGCGAAGTCGTCGCGCAGGCTGGCGTGGCTCTGCTCGAACAGCGCCGCGACGGTCGCCATGTCCTCGGCGGCGAACGCCTCGACGGTCTGGCGCACACGCTGGTTCTCGGTGACCACGTGGCGCAGCCGTCGTGCCGGGACGTCGTCCAGACCGTCCAGCAGCTCGGGCAGCTCGTCAGGGTCGACGTCGGCGGGGCGTCGTCCCTCCAGCACACCCAGGGCAGCGGCCAGCTCACGGGTGCGCTGGGCGTACCCGGACCCCTCCAGCTGCCGGGTCACCCCGCTGTCGACGATCAGGACACGCACGTCGGCGGGCAGCGCCACGACGTGATGGTCAAGGTCCGCGCAGTCCAGCAGCAGCGCGGCCCCGCTGTGGCACAGCACCGACGCCGCCTGGTCCAGCACCCCGGAGGGCACCCCGACCGCCGCGTGCTCGGCCCGGCGACAGGCCCGGACCACCTCCAGCGCCGACATGCGGTGCCCTGCGGCGCGCAGCAGCGCCACGGCGACGGCGACCTCCAACGCCGCGGAGGAGGACAGCCCGATGCCCTGCGGCAGCGTCGAGGTCACCTCGCCGGTCAGGCCCACGGCCGGTCGACCGAGGGTGTGCAGCTCGGCGGCGACCGCGGCGACGTAGCGGCCCCAGCCGGCAGCAGGACGCTCGGAGCCGTCGGCGGCGAGGTCCAGCTCCTCGGGGGCCCCGGCGGAGCGCAGCCGGATCCGGTCCTCGCCGGGGTCGGCCTGCACCGTGACGCCGACATCCAGCGCCATGGGCAGCGCCAGTCCGTCGGTGTGGTCGGTGTGCTCGCCGATCAGGTTGACACGCCCCGGTGCCCAGGCCGTCCGCACGTCCGGCTCCTTGTCTTTAGAACGATGCTTTCGTAGGGCCGCGTAACGTAAGGTTTCGCAACCTGTTCCACAACCAGCACGAAGCCCGAGGAGGAGCCATGGCCGTCGACGTCGTCGCCGAGGCGTCGGAGGGGGACGAGCCCACGCCCGCCCGAGTCCGCCGTGACCGCACGGTGGGGCTGCTCCGCCAGCAGGAGTTCGTCCGGGTCGCCGACCTGGCCGAGACGTTCAACGTCAGCGAGGTCACCGTCCGCGGCGACCTGGATGCGCTGGAGGACCGCGGCCTGCTGAAGCGGGTCCGCGGCGGGGCGGTGCCCCGGCCGATGGCCGAGCCGGAGCGCACCTTCGAGGAGACCGCGACCACCGCACAGCTGCAGAAGCGTGCCATCGCCGCCCGCGCCGTGGACCTGATCGAGCCGGGCGACTCCCTGATCCTGGACGTCGGCACCACCACCACGGCGATCGCCGAGCAGCTGGCGCTGCGCGAGGACCTCAGCGACGTCAGCGTCTTCACCTCCTCCATCACCATCGCCCTGGCCCTGGAGGCCGCCCACCCCCGCGTCAGCGTCGTGGTGACCGGCGGCACCCTGCGCCCCAAGCAGCACTCGCTGGTCGAGCCGATGGCCGGGCTGGTGCTGGACAACATCCACACACGGCTGGCGTTCATCGGCTGCAACGGCGTGGACGTGACCGCCGGCGTCACCAACGTCAACCTGCCCGAGAGCACCGTGAAGCGTCGCATGATCCGCGCCGCCGCCCAGCGGATCGTCGTGGCCGACGCCTCCAAGCTGGGACAGGTCGCGCTGGCGAAGGTGTGCGACCTGGACCACGTCGACCTCCTCATCACCGACGACCAGGCCCCGGAGGACCTGGTCGCCGAGCTCCGCGCGACCGGCCTGACCGTCGAGACCGTCGACGTCCGGGGGTCGCTGACCGCAGAAGGACGTTCCCACCGATGACCGCATCCCCCTTCACCGAGGTCGTGGCGCTGCCCGCCGACGCCGACCGCACGCTGGTGTACGAGCACGGCTGGCAGTCCTGGAGCCCCGCCGGGGTCCACCGGGCCGGCGACACCAGCCCCCGTCCCGCGCTGCCCCGGTGGCAGACGATGGCCTACCGTCCCGAGACCCCCGCGCCGGCCGTCGGCATGCAGGGGGAGGGGCTGCTGGTCGTCCAGGTCGACCCCGAGGGCCCCTCCACCGTCATCGCCACCGCCGACCCGCACGCGCTGATGCCCTCGATCCGCGCGGCACTGCAGGGTGACACCCTTGTGGTCACCGCCGACGGTGACGTGCAGGTCACCGAGCACGACGGGGACATCCCCTCGGCCCTGGCGGCCTGGGGCACCGCACTCGGCGAGCGGCTGGACGTCCGGATCCGTCCGCAGGAGACCGGCTGGTGCTCGTGGTACTGCCACGGCCCGACGGTCACCGACGCCGACGTCGTCACCGCCGTCGACACCATCCGGGCGCGGGACCTGCCCGTCCGCGTCGTCCAGATCGACGACGGCTACCAGGCCGACATCGGCGACTGGCTGGACCGACGCACCCCTGCGTTCGACCGTCCCCTGACCGACGTCACCGCCCAGATCGCCGACGCCGGCATGGCCGCCGGCCTGTGGACCGCACCGTTCTGCGTCGGCGCGGACTCCGCGCTGGCGCAGGCACACCCCGACTGGCTGGTCGACGGCGCCCTGGCCAGCGACCAGCACTGGGGACAGCCGATCCGGGTCCTGGACGTCACCCACCCGGACGCGGCAGAGCATCTGGTGCAGCTGTTCGCGACGCTGCGCGCCTGGGGCTTCGACTACCACAAGATCGACTTCATCTACGCCGGTGCGCTGCCCGGCGGCCGTCACGCCGACATCAGCCCGCTGGACGCCTACGGCCAGGGGCTGCGGCTGATCCGTGAGGGCATCGGCCCCGACGCGACCCTGCTGGGCTGCGGGGCGCCGCTGCTGCCGTCCGTCGGCCGGGTCGACGCGATGCGGATCTCGCCCGACATCGACCCCGTGTGGGACCCGCCGCACGGTGACGTGTCGCAGCCCTCGATGCAGGGTGCGCTGCGGGCGGGGCGTGCCCGCGCCTGGCAGCACGGCCGCCTGTGGGTCAACGACCCCGACTGCATCCTGGTCCGGCCCAGGATGGACCGCCGTGAGGAGTGGGCGGGCTACCTGGACGCCCTGGACGGCCTGGCGGTGTCCAGCGACCGTCTGGACCAGCTGGACGACCGCGGCATCGAGCTGACCCGTCACCTGCTGCGCACCAGCACGGGCACGCCCGCACCCACCTGGGTCCCCGACCCCGACGACCCCGACGCGGCGCGTCTGGCCGGCGAGGCGACCGTGGCGGTGAGCGGCTGATGCGGCTGGGCGTGTGCTGGTACCCCGAGCAGTGGCCCGAGACCGACTGGGCCGACGACGTCGCGCGGATGGCCGACCTGGGCCTGCAGGTGGTGCGGATCGGTGAGTTCGCCTGGGCGCGGATGGAACCCTCGCGTGACCGCTGGGACCTGGGCTGGCTGGACCGTGCCGTCGAGGCCATCGCCGGCGCGGGCATGCGCGTCGTCCTGGGCACGCCCAGCGCCACACCGCCGGTCTGGCTGATGCGTGAGCGTCCGGAGGTCCGCATCGTCGGGCCCGACGGCCGACCGCG
>JBFKGB010000235.1:0-6032 GCA_041633535.1 Euzebya sp.
CGCGGTGCTGCTCGAAGTCCTGCAGGACCAGCGCGCGCTCGGGGCCCTGCACCGTGCTGCGCAGGTGCTCGAGCGTCGCGTCGGCCTGCTTCAGCAGGGCCTTGACGGCGACGATCCACTCGGAGGTGTTGTCGCGCAGCAGCTGCTGCTCGTCGTCGGTGGCCAGGCCGTCGATCAGCTTCAGGGCGAGACGGCGGAAGTCGGAGCGCACGAGGGCGCTCCCGGGCTGGGAGAACGCAGGTCGGTACGACGACTGACCTGGTGTGATCGAGGTGGTGATCGTGGTGTCCTTGGGCTCCGCGACCGGACAGGTGGACATGGACGGCCCTGCGTCACCACTCCGGGTGGTGGCGGCACCGCCGTCGTCCCTGTGCTGTCCGGACGACGACCGCGACTGTCGCGGCACCGATCACCGTCAGGCGACCGACGTCCCGCGAGCCGTTCCGTCACACAGCCTACAGCGCGGCCCCCCGACCTCCACACCCCCCGCTCACGCGGACCGGCCGGCCCCCCCCGGGGGTGCCGGCCGGTCGGTGCGTGCGCGTCCTGGCGCTGGGGCCCTGGTCCTGGCTCCTAGCGGGCGCGCCCGAAGTGGGCGGACGGCGCGGGGGCGGTCGTCGTCTCCGTGTCACGGTCCAGGACGCTGTCCTGCAGCTTCAGCAGGAACAGGCCCTCGCCGATGCCGGACACCGCGATGGTCCCGGAGTCGAAGTAGGGGAAGTTGGACCAGGTGCCGTTGAAGGTGGCGGCGTCGTCGGCCGGGTAGGTGTCGAAGAAGGCGACCTCGTCCCAGACCGGGCCGCCGTCGGCGTCCAGACCCGCGACGTCGATGATCCGCAGGCCGGAGGTGTAGTTGGACTGGTAGGCCAGGCCCTCGTGCACGTAGTTGTTGTGGTCGATCGACTCGGTGGCCGGGTTGCCGTCGCTGCCGTCACGGAGGGCGACCAGGTGCTCGACGGGGTCGTCCAGGTCGGTCACGTCGAAGACCAGGGTCCGGGTGTGGGTGACGGCCTCGGCGTCGGTCTCGTCCAGCTCGTCGTTGGCCAGCAGGTAGCGGAAGTCCTCGGTGAACCAGCCCTGGTGGGTGTAACGGGTGTCGTCGTACAGGATCGTCGCGATGGTCTGGGCGTCCGCGGGGTCGCTGATGTCGACGATCTCGATCTCCTCCTCGGAGAACGTGGCGCAGATGTTCTTGCCGGTGTGGTCGGCGTCGGGCCCCTCGTAGATCAGGCACTGGGCGTCGTGGATGTACCCGCCGCCGTCGTAGCAGCCGGCGGGGGCGGGCTGCATCGGGTCGGAGAAGTCCAGGATGTTCAGGCCGGACCCGCACTCGTCGGCCGGCAGGCCCAGCGCGGCGATGCCGCCACCGACGACGATCAGCTGGTCAGCGGCCTCGTTGGCGACGACGTTGTGCTGCGTGCCGGACAGGGGGTAGAAGGCGTCGAAGAGGATCGGGACCTGGGGGGTCGACCCGTCGAGGTCCTGCAGCTTGGTCAGGTCGAGGATCTGCAGGCCGTGGACGGCGGACTCGCTGCCGATGATCGCGTGGTCGTTGACGACCTTGATGTCGTGCCAGATCAGCTGGGCGGGTGAGGTGTTGGGGATCGACCCCAGGTAGACCGGGTTCTCGGGGTCGGTGACCCGGACGGCGGCCGTGCCGTTGGTGTGGCCCAGCAGCACGTACTCGCCGCCGTCCTCGGCGGTCCACCCCCAGATGTCGCTGGCACCGCCACCGGACACGACCGGGTCGGTGTTGACGAAGCCCAGCTCGTCCAGAGGGATGAAGCTCAGCAGGTCCACGCCGTCGCAGGCGAACTCGCCCGCGGCCACGCCGTCCACGCAGTCGCTGCGTCCGGTCTGGGTCGACGGGACCATGCTGGCGTCGTTGCGGGCCAGGTCGGCGACCTTCTGGTCGTGGATCCGCATGTGGGTCTGTCCGTCGGCGATCTGGACCAGGCTGACGTCGGCGGCGGCGATGCCGACGGCGGCCATGGCGAGGATGAGCAGCGTGTACAGCTTGTTCATGGGCAGGGTCTCCTGGGGGGCGGCGTCTCGGTCCGACGGCGGATGGGAAGGTCTGTGGCGTGCCACCCACCAGTCCTCAACGTGTTGTCCGTCCGCCTGTGACGGTCCTGCTGACGATCTTCGTCACGATCGGTGCGGTCGTGGCGCTGCTGGGGGCCGACCGGCTGGTCCTGTCCCGCGCCGAGCAGCGCATCGCGGAGGAGGTCGCCACGCAGGTCGGGGTGCCGGTCCGGGCGCAGATCGGGGGCACCCTGCCCGGCCTGTCGGTCCTGGCCGGTCGCATCGACCGGCTGTCCCTGGCGGCCGAGTCGGTCCCCGCCGGCGACGTCGTCCTTGACCGGCTGGACGTCGAGGTCCTCGACCTGCGGCTGGAGGGGGACCTGCCCGTCGCCGGTACGGGCACGTTCGTCGCCTCGTTGGGGCAGGCGCGGGTCAGGCAGGCCGCGCCGCCCCTGCTGCGGGACCTGGTGACCCTGGAGCCGGGCAGGGCCGTCGTCGGGACCGGGCTGCTGACGGTGCCGCTGGTGCTGACCGTCGCCGGTGATGTGCTGACCGTCGCCCCCGACATCGACCCGGGGGTGGCCCAGCTGCTGTCAGGGGTGCTGCCCGAGCTCGTGGAGGGGCTGGCGGTCCCGCTGGACGTGCCCGCCGGCGTCGTCGTCACCCGTGCGGCGGTCGTGGACGCCACCCTGCAGCTGTCGGGCACCCTGGACCCGGTCGTGGTGGCCGGCTCCTGACCCCGGTCGAAGGTGTGTGCACTTCGCCGGGCGTGCGGGGGTCAGGTGCACACACTCGGAAGGTGGGAGGGGGTCAGGCCGAGGTTGATGCCGGGGAGGGCGCCGGCAGGCCCAGCACCAACCGGTGCACCCAGCCGAGCTTGTCGATCACGGTCGGCGCCAGCACGAAGGGGTACAGCGGCTTGGCCCCCATGGACCGGTTGACCGCGTTCAGCGCGTAGGTCAGCGGCAGCCACTCGTCGATGAGGGGCCGGATGCCCTGCTCGTCCTCGACCGCCTGCTCGGCGGCCTCGGGGGTGGCGTCCAGGACCGGGTGGCTGCCGTCGACGGCCAGCCCGAACGCTGCAGCCGTCTGCAGGGTCCCGCGGATGTGCAGGTAGTGCGCCAGCGTCTCGGCGAAGTCCTCCCACGGGTGGGCGGTGGCGTAGACGCTGACGTAGGACTCCTCCCACCCCTGGGGGTCGGGGGAGTCGTAGTGGACCTGCAGCGCCTCGCCGTAGTCGGCCCGTTCGTCACCGAACACCGCGCGACAGCTGTCGATCCACTCGGTGCCGTCGACCATCGTCATCCACAGGAAGTGCCCGATCTCGTGGCGGAAGTGCCCGAGCATCGTGCGGTAGGCCTCGCCCATGCGCTCACGGACCTTGACCCGGTTCACGTCGTCGGACTCGCGGACGTCCAGGGTGATGACCCCGTCGGCATGGCCGGTCGTGACGGGCTCGTGCGCGCTGGAGATCAGGTCGAACGTGACCCCGCTGACGTCCAGGTCCAGGTCGATCATCTGGGCGACCAGCTGGCGCTTGGCGACCTCCGCCGTCGCCCACTCCTCCATGGCCTGGGCGTCCGAGGTCGGCGGGTGCGTGCGGGTCAGCCGGCACGAGCGGCACAGCTCCTGCCCCTCCTCGACCAGCCAGCTGCAGCCGATCATCTGGTGGTTGGCGCACCGGCCGTCAGCGGGGGCCGCGACGACGGTCAGCGTCGAGGCGTCGAAGGCGAGCGGCGTCCCGCACCGCAGGCACTGGTCGTTGTCCATGAAGACCAGCTGGGAACACGTGGGACAGGAGAAGCTGCGCATCCGCGGGTTCTACCCCGATCCCGCGCTCATGCGTCCTGCGAGCTGTCGGGGTCCGGATCGGCCAGGACCGGCTGGGGCTCGTCGACGTGGTGGTCGCCCTCGCGGTGGGCGGCGGCGTGGTCCCGCTCGGGCGCGACGCGGGGGCCACCGGGTCCGCCGGTGCGGTAGCCGAACAGCAGCTGCCGGGGCGACAGGCGGTGCTCGTCACCACGGCGGTCGGGGAAGCGCGCCTCGTCGGTCTGGCCGTAGTTGATGAAGGCGACCAGCGTGATGCCGCCCAGGATGTTGCCGACGGCGACGACGGCGAAGAACGCCAGCGCCTGCGGCAGGGTGCCGATGCCCTGCAGGTAGCCGTAGAACACCTCGCAGAACCCGGTGATGCAGTGGTACAGGCCCGCGACCGGGATCAGCAGCATGATCAGGTAGACCACGACGACCCGGCCGATCCCCTCCCGGAACGCATGGACCAGCCACACCATGCTGGCGACCAGCCCGCCGGCCATGAACGAGCGGATGAACAGCTCACGGACCGGGGCCTGCAGCGCCTCGTGGGCCAGCTCGTCGGCGATCGCGACGGTCTCGGGTGGCAGGGCGCCGGCCGTCGCGTACAGGGCGGCGGCCAGCCCGGCACCGACCAGGTTGGCGATGATCACCACGCCCCACAGCCGCAGCAGGGCGGGGATGCTGGCCAGCCGCGTCAGCACCAGGGTCACCGGCGTCAGGGTGTTCTCGGTGAACAGCTGGTAGCGACCGATGACGACCAGGATGAAACCCAGGGGGTACAGCAGGTCGCCGGGGAGGGTCGCCGCCTCGCCCCCGACCTTGGCGGTCAGGGCGGCGCGGGCCAGGAAGGTGATGCCGATCGAGATGCCGGCGGCGATGCCTGAGAAGAAGAGGTTTCGTGGCGACCGGCGGAACTCGTCGTCGGCGGTCGCGGCGACGCGCTGGAAGATGTCGTCGGCGCTGAGCATGTCCTCGACGGCCTCACCCCCTGAGGGGGCGCCGGAGGCCGAGCGCGGCTGTTCGTTCGCCGGGTCGTCGTCGGAGGTGCGGCGGAGGTCGGGGGCAGGGTGCGGGGGCGTCACCCCGCCAGACCTACCCGAGGTGGGGCGCAGAGCAACCGCTGCACCGGATCCGCCGACCTGAACCTTTCCTGGAGGTCGCTCTCGCAGGCTCCTCGCTGTCACGCAGCACGCGCTGCCGGCTGCGTTGGACGAGCGACCGTTGGGGTCGTCCCGCGGGCAGGGACTGCCCGAGGTTCGGCGCCGTTCCCGGCCGACTGAGGCCGCACCGACCATGCGTCCTGCCGTCGACGGGCATGGCGCAGGAACCGTCGCAGTGCGCGTCGAACTCATCAGGGACGAGCCGACCGACGCCGGAGCCATTTGACGATGCTGATTTCCCGAACCCGCCTGATGACGGCCCTGTGCCTGTCCGTGGGGCTGCTGGCCGCGACCGTCCCGGCGGCCGCGCTGCCCACCGAGGTCCCCTGGCTGGTCAAGAGCGACAACGTCGCCTGGCACGGCAACGTCCCGGTGGACTACGCAGGCGTCGGCGGACAGGTCGTCGACCACGTGGACGGCAACCGCTACTTCTACCTGAACGGTGGTCGTGGCGTGACGGTGTACGACATCGCCGACCCGCTGACGCCGGTCCCGGTCGGCGTGCTCGAGTTCGCCTCCTCCCAGGGTGAGAACTTCACCGTCTCTGCCGACGGGACCCGTGGCGTCCTGGCGGCCGACGGCTTCCTGCCGTTCCTGCCCAACTACGCCACCACCGGCGTGCACGTCATCGACTTCACCGACCCCACCGACCCGAACCTGATCGCGACCACCAACGCCCTGGTCGCCGGCCGGGGCACCTCGCTCGGGACCAGCGAGCACACGATCGCCTGCCCCGACGAGGCGTGCATGTACGCCTACGGCTCCTCGACCGGCAACATCTACGACCTCACCAAGGCCGACGAGGGCACCATCACGGTGCTGCCGAACAAGTGGAACCTGGGTCTGGACGGCACCGCCGTCGGCGGCCGTCACGCGCTGAACCGCGACGGCTCCGGGCTGATGATCGCCGACTCCAAGCCCCGCGTGGTCCTTGCGGTCAGCCCCGAGTGGCACCCCGCGGCAAGCCCCGCCAACCCCATCCCGCTGGCACAGGGCAACGCCGCGTCGAAGGACGCCGCCAACGTCAGCCAC
>JBFKGB010000236.1:0-6007 GCA_041633535.1 Euzebya sp.
AACCCCTCTACGTGGACCTCGTGGCGGGGCCGTTCGTTGTCGTAGGCGGCCACGGCCGCCTCGCGCACCGCGGGTGGGGCGTCGGGTGACAGCTCGGCCGGGTCGGGGGCGCCCATCGCGAACGTCCCGCCGGGGACGACGACCGTCCGCAGGTCATCGACGGTGCGCGTCGACCCGGTGCGCGTCGACCCGGTGCGCGTCGACCTGGCCGTCGCGGGCAGGTACAGCTGCAGCCGTGGGTCCTCGGCGTCGGCGACCTCCTCGGCGTCGGCGCCGTGGGTGTCGCCGCGCAGGTCCAGCGCCTGCAGCATCGTCTCCTGGTGCTGGGCCTCGTGCTGCAGGACCATCAGGTGCACGAACCCGTCGGCCAGCAGTGGCTGGTCGGGGTCCAGGTCGCTGTGGGCCAGACCGTGCAGGACCCGTTGACGGATCTCGGTCAGGTAGGCCGTCGCCTCGGGGCGGCGCAGCAGCGGCAGGTCGGCACGCACCCAGCGGGGGTTGTCGAAGGGGTTGTAGACGCGGTCCAGGTCGGGGTCGTGCAGCGAGGAGTCCCCCAGCGCACGCAGCAGCCACAGCTCCTCGAAGTTGCCGATGTGGCCCATGTCCCACACCAGCGGCGACATGATCCGGCTGTGGCTGCGGTGCATCGCGTCGTCGTCCAGCGGGTCCAGCAGGGCGTGCGTCCAGCGCCGGCCGACCGTCATCTGCTGCAGCAGGCGGTCGCGGGTGGCGCGTCGTCGGTCAGCGGTGGAGGTGGGCATCGTGGCTCTCGTGGGGTCGGGCGTCAGCACAGGTGGACGGACACGGCGGGCTCGCGGGCCCAGCGCAGCGCGGCGGCCGGGCCCTCGGTCAGCCGCTCGCGCAGCTCGTCGGACGGGCTGCGCCCCCGCATGGTGAAGGTGTCGATGAAGCGCTCGGCGCGGGAGATGTCCGCGGGGTCCAGGAAGCCGTCGGGCAGACGTCGCGCCCCCTCCGCGGCGGTCGTCCACACCTCGACGGCCAGCGCGCACAGCCGCGGGTCGGCCAGACCCAGGTGGGCGGCGCGCCGCAGCAGCTCGGGCAGGTCGGCCCGCTCGACCTCCATGAGCTCGCGTGCCCGCTCGCGTGCCTGACGGTCGTACAGCAGCCCGCAGTACAGCACGACGGGGACGGCCCGCCAGCGTTCAGGCAGCGCGTCGACGCTGCGCAGCTCCAGGAAGCCGCGGGCACGCACCTCGGGGAACAGCGTGGTCAGGTGGGTCAGCAGGTCGGCACGACCTGGCCTGCCGTGCTGGGGGTGCCCCTCGTCCAGCCAGCGCCCGAACGTGAAGCCCGGCTCACCCGCCACCACGGTGGTGCCCGAGCCGAACAGCAGCACGTCGGCGGACAGCGCCTGGTCGGTCATGGCCCGTACGGGGTCGTCCTCGCCGTCCACGAACGACCGGGGGACGCCGGTGCGGCTGGGGTCCAGCCACTGCCACACGACCGCACGGCCGTTGACGGCACCGGGGGTGGGGCTGCAGGCGAACGTCGCCGTCGCCAGCGGCGACACCAGCAGGGCGGCGGCCCACCGTGCCGTGGCCACATCGGGGTCGGTGCCCAGGTCCAGGTTGACCTGGACCGATGCGGTGCCGGTCATCATCACGTGCCCGTGCGGTGACCGCCGGGTCAGGTAGCGGTGCATGGCCGGGTAGCGGGGGCAGCGCAGCGCCTGCGGGGTGTGCTCGGGCAGGTGGAAGGGGTCCAGACCCGCCGACACCGTCACGACGCCGTGCGCCTCGGCGTGTCCCGCGAGCTCGCGCAGCGCCTGCTGCGCCCCGGTGATCGCGTCAGCGGCGGTGCGGTGCGGACGGCCTGCGTGCTCCAGCTGGGCACCCGGCTCGGGGACCAGACGGCTGCCGTCCGCCAGCGCCCAGCCGGTCAGACCCGTGGCGCTGGGCACCTCGGGCGTGGCCTGCGGGTGCAGGTCCAGCAGCCCGACCAGACCGTCCATGGACAGCCGTGCCCCGGGGGTGCCGTCGGGGCGGAGGGTCATCAGGAACTGCTCGACCTCAAGACCCACCGCCCCCGGGCTGCCGTCGAGGATCTCCACGGGCTGGCAGAAGGCCTCCGCGACGATGGACGTGACCCGGTCGCGGTCCATGTCGTCCATCTGGGTCCCCTGTCCTCGGCGGTGGGCGGGTCCCACCTCCAACGTCGGTTCGTCCCCGCGGTGTTCCCGGATCGTTCCGCGGCAGGATCCTCCCCGTCCTACGGCGCCCTGACGCCCTTCACGGTGATCTCGAAGGTCATGCCGGTCGGGCCGACGTAGCTGACGGTGTCGCCCTCGGCGGCACCCATCAGCGCCTTGCCCATCGGGCTGGTCACGCCGACGACGTCCACACCGCCCTCCGGCCGGTCCTCCATCGAGCCGACGAAGTACTCCTCCTCGTCCCCGTCGCTGAGGACGGTGACGATCATGCCCACGCCGACCTTGCCCGAGGACGCATCCACCTCGGTGATGACGGCGTTGCGCAACCGCTCCTCGATCATGCGGATGCGGTCCTCGTTCATCCCCTGCTCGTCCTTGGCGGCGTGGTACTCGGCGTTCTCCTTCAGGTCGCCGTGTGCCCGAGCCTCCTCGATCTTGTCGGTGATCTCCTGGCGGAGGGTCGTCGAGCGGTGCTCGAGCTCCTCCGTCAGACGGTCGTGGGCTTCCTGGGTGAGTGTCTCGGCTGCGTCGCTCATGGTCCGGGCAGTCTAGGACGACTCGTTGACTCGTGGCTGCAGGTCGGCAGTATCGGGCCCATGCCCGAGCTGCCCGAGGTCCGTGCCCACGCCGAGCGGATGACCACCGCCCTGGCCGGAGACGTGCTGGAAGGGGTGCAGCAGATCAGCTTCACCGCCCTGAAGACGTTCAGCCCGCCGGCCGACGCGGCGGTGGGGTCCGAGCTGGTTGCGGTCCGCCAGCGCGGCAAGCACCTGCTGCTGGACTTCGGCGAGACCGTCCACGTCGTGCACCTGATGCAGGGCGGTCGGCTGCGTCCGGACGCCAAGCAGGCGCGCAAGCCGCGGGGTGGGCTGTTCCGCTGGCGGTTCGCCGACGGCGGGGCGTGGCTGCTGACCGAGGCGGGGACCGAGCACAAGGCCGGCGTGTGGATCCTGGCCGGCGACCCCGACACGCAGGAGCCCCTGGACCACCTGGGCCCCGAGGCCGACGCCGTCGACACCGCCACCCTGGTGGCCCTGTTCGCCCAGAAGTCCGCCCGGCTGCACACGTTCCTGCGCGACCAGCGGATGCTGGCCGGTCTGGGACGCATGCTGGCCAACGAGGTGTGCCACCGCGCCCGGCTGTCCCCGTTCGCCCAGACCTCCAAGCTGGGGGAGGAGGACGCGGCCGCCGTCGTCGCGGCCATCGGTGCGGCGCTCGAGGACGCGCTGGCGGCCGAGCGGGCGCGCGACGACATGTCCTCCTCGGCCGAGCGTCCCTCCCGGGTGCACAACCGGGTCGGCGAGGCCTGCCCCGAGTGCGGGGACGAGGTCCACGGCGTGGAGTACCGCGCCTACACGGTCGCCTACTGCCCCACGTGCCAGACCGACGGCAAGGTCCTGGCCGACAACACCACCTCGAAGTTCCTGAAGTAGCCCGCCCCGCCCCCTGACCCTGCGCCGGCCCGCCCTCTCGACCCACTGAACGGGCGTCGCCCTCGGCCTGCGCGTGCCGAGAGGGCGCGCAGGTGGGCGTGCCGGGGCCCCTCTGGGTCCACACGGGAACCATTCCCAGGTCGGAGTGGGTCGAGAGGGCGCGCGGGCGAGGGGCCGCCGGGCGCCGCCGGGCGGCCGTCAGATCGACGCTCCGTAGATCGCTCTGACGGGCGGTGATCCGAGCCCTACCGGGAACCAGGTATGGCGTCGGATCGTCCGCTGTGCAGTCAGGACCGCGGACGCCGAGGCCCCTCACCGGGCTAGTCATCTGTGACTAGGTTCCCGCCTTCAACTGGTGCGCCACCGAGGGGTGGCCCTATCGCAAGGGGGCAAGCCGTGACCACGTCACGTCCGAAGACATCCGTCATCATGCTGGTGATGGCGTTGGGGCTCTCGCTCCTCGCCGCGCTGCCGGCGTCCGCCCACCCCGAGGACTGCGCCGTCACCGACGACGCGGCCACCGACCAGGCATGCGAGGAGCAGCACGGCAAGGAGGGTGACGAGAGCGGCGAGCTGTCCATGCTGCCCGAGGACGAGGACGTCCTGGGCACCGGCCCGGGCGCGGTCTTCACCGCCTCACGGAACATGCACCCGCAAGGCTTCTCCGAGCGGTCCGTCCCGCTGACCGGGCCGGGATCCAACGTCTTCAACTCCGACCTGGCCTTCTACGGCACCACCGCCGTGCAGGGCACCTACGGCGGGTTCCGGCTGATCGACATCGCGGACCCGGAGAACCCGCGCCAGATCGTGGACTACGCCGACTGCGTCCGCGACTCCAACCAGGGCAGCCAGGGCGACATCGTCATCCACGGTGACATCCTGCTGCGCTCCTGGGACGCCCCGCGCGCCGCCACGCTGCTGTGTGGCGACGTCGTGACGCCGGCCGGGCAGGAGGGCATGCACGTCTTCGACATCAGCGACCCGACCGCTCCGCGGGCCGTCAGCTTCGTCCGAACGCCCTGTGGCTCGCACACCGCGTCGGCCGTCCCCGACCCGGCCAACGGCCGCCTGCTGGTGTACTCCAGCCCCTCCAGCAGCGCTGTCGGCTGTCGCGGCATCGACATCATCCAGGTGCCGCTGGCCGCTCCCGCGTCAGCCTCGTACCTGCGCTTCGTGCCGTCCGGCGACCCGACCCCGACGTTGCCCAACCAGGTCACCGTGACCTCCGCGTCGGCCACCACGACCTACGGCGGCTCCGCTGCGGCGTTCGGACCTCCGCTGACCGCCCAGGCCGTCAGCGGTCCGATCGTGGCGGCCAGCCCCGCGCTGGCCTGCGACCCCATCGCCCCCGTCCCGTCCGGCAGCGTGGTCGTCGTGGACCGCGGCGTCTGCGGCTTCGCCGTCAAGGTCCTGAACGCCCAGAACGCGGGTGCGGCAGCCGTGATCGTGGTCAACAACGCCGCAGGTCTGCCGGGGCTCATGGGCGGTGAGGACCCGAACGTCACGATCCCCTCCACCATGGTGGCAATGGGCGACGGGGCGGCGATCCGGGCTGCGCTCCCGGCCAGCGCCTCGCTGGCCGCCGTCCCCCAGCCGGCCGCCCCCGAGCGGGCGTGCCACGACACCGGCGTCATCCTGGGCTCGGTGCTGAAGGCGGCCTGCGCCGGCGGCAACGGCATGACCATGTGGAGCATGGACCCTGCCGACGGCGGGTCGCTGACCAACCCGGTCGTGCAGTACTCGCGCACCTTCCCGGGCGTGACCATCGGCCACTCCGCGGCCTTCACCTGGGACGGCGCCGTCGTCGTCTTCGGCCACGAGCCGGGCGGTGGCGGTCAGGCGCGCTGCCAGGAGTCCTCCTCCGCGGTCGACCGGACGCTGTACTTCCTGGACGTCCGCACCGGGCAGACGCTCGGCGAGTTCATCAGCCCGCGGCCGCAGACCGCGCAGGAGAACTGCACCTGGCACAACTTCAACGTGGTCCCCACCGACAAGGCCTACGTGATGGTCAGCGGCAACTACCAGTCCGGCATCAGCGTGATCGACTTCACGAACCCGGCGACCCCTCGCGAGATCGCGTCCGCCGACCCCGCACCGCTGTCGACCGAGTCGCTGGTCGTGGGCGGTGACTGGTCGACCTACTGGTACAACGGCCGGATCTACCAGTCCGACATCCGGCGCGGTCTGATCGTGTGGAACCTCAGCGACCCCGCGGTCGCCGGCGCGCGCAAGCTGGACCGGTCCAACCCGCAGACGCAGGAGGTGACCTTCCCCCTGCGGGCCCGGGGGACGGGGCGCCGCTAGGGGGGCGGTTGAAGGTGGAGGGGGCCTCGGCCCCCTCCACGCACTTCCGGAGGCGCCCCGCTCCTCTGCCCCCCGCCCTCTGCCCTCTGCCCCCCGCAGC
>JBFKGB010000237.1:0-5991 GCA_041633535.1 Euzebya sp.
GGGTAGAGATGCAGATCGTCATCGCAGGGGCGGGCGGGGTGGGACGGTACCTGGGTGCCGAGCTCGCCGAGCGGGGCCACCACATCACGCTGATCGAGCGGCGGGGTGAGGCGCTGGCCAAGATCCCGGAGGGGTCGATCGTCGTCGTCGATGGGGACGCATGCGCCCCCTCGGTGCTGGAGGCCGCAGGTGTGCGCACCGCCGACGCCGTCGTGGCCATGACGGGCGACGACGAGGACAACCTGGTCATCAGCCTCCTCGCGAAGGAGGAGTTCGCGGTCCCCCGGGTGCTGGCGCGGGTCAACTACCCCGCCAACGAGTGGCTGTTCGACGCCTCGTGGGGTGTCGACCTGGCCGTGTCGCCGCCACACCTGCTGACCGCGCTGGTCGAGGAGGAGGTGCTGACGGGTGACCTGATCTCGCTGCTGAAGCTGCGCCGCGGCGAGATCGAGCTGCTGGAGGTGCGGCTGGCGCACACCAGCATCGCCGTGGGTCGACGGGTCGACGAGCTGGACCTGCCCTCCGACGCCACCATCGTGGCCATCGTCCGGGGCACGCGTGTGCTGACCGTCAGGGGCACGACGCCGCTGGTCGAGGGCGACGAGATCCTGGCGCTGGTGCCGACCGGCGGGATGGACGCGGTCAGGACCGCGCTGATCGGGTGACCGGTCGCCCGTCGGCCTGCTCGGCGCAGGCGTAGGGGTCCCGCACCAGACACCACGTGGGGTTGCGCATCAGCGGGGTGGGGCCGTCGGTGCAGACGGTGCCCTCCAGGCGCAGCCCGCGCCCGAGCTCGAGCCCCGGCATGGGGGTGCGGGTGTTCCACGACGCGCGCAGCCGGCCGGTGCCGTCGGACACCACGACCTCGATCGACTCGCCCGGGACCAGCCGCAGGCGCTGGATGACCCCCAGGGCGGTCGCGTGCTCGCGTCCACGCAGGTCCTCGATGCGCGTGCAGCCGTCGAACAACGAGCACCACGTCGCCAGCTGCCGGCTGACTGCGGCGGTGGTCGTGCTGGATCCCATGGTGGCGTCGCCTCCCGGACTTGTCTGTCGCCTGACCGTCGCCCCTTGCGCCGGAACGGCGATGACGCAAGAGTAGCCGTAGCGACGACAGGAGGTGATCGGTTGGTCCGGGTCCAGATCTCGGCGATGCCGCGCCTCACGCGCACACCAACCCCGCACCGGCTTCCATGCCGGACCGCGGGGTTGTGTCGTTCCGGGGCCGGACACACCGGCCCCCGTGTCCTCGCGATGACGCACGCCCCAACACAAGGAGCAGCACGTGGACATCATCCTCAGAGCCCGCAACTGCGAGGTCGCCCCCAAGGTGAAGGACGAGACCAGGCGCAAGGTTGAGCACGCCACCCGGATCTTCGACCGCATCATCGACCTCGAGGTGAGCTTCTCCGAGGAGCACAACCCACGGATACCGAACCCCGCGTCGGTGGAGATCACGGCACGGTCCAAGGGCCACACGGTCCGGGCGGTCGGCGCAGGTGTCGACCACCACGAGGCCACCGACGAGGCCGTCGCCCGGCTCGAGCGCCAGCTCCGCCGCTACAAGACCCGTCTGGTCGACAAGGGCCGGCGGACCAAGGCGGCCGAGGAGGCCCGCACCACGGGCGAGCTCGCCGTCGGTCGGTCACCGCGCTCGGCGGCCGCCGCCGCAGGGGCGGACGAGGAGGACCCGATGCCCCAGATCGTGCGGCGCAAGCAGCACGAGCTGACGGCGATGTACCCCGACGACGCCGTGCTGCAGCTCGAGCTGCTGGGGCACGACTTCTACCTGTTCACCAACGCCGCGACCGGCGAGCCGAACGTGATCTACCGCCGCGAGGGCGGCGACGTCGGCCTGATCGAGGGCACCGCGTCGGTGTCGTCGATGGCCGGTGCAGCAGGAGCCTGACCAAACGTCAGGTCAGGGGTTAGGCTGTCATCCGAGAGGATGGGTCCGGATGGTCCCTCGTGAGTGGTCAGCACTGCTCATGATCGACCGTCCGGACCAACGACCCAAGGGCGGATCATGACCGAAGCAGCTGCGCAGGACTCCATCAAGGTCATCGTGGCCGATGACCACGCCCTGTTCAGGCGTGGCCTGTTCATGGTCCTCGAGTCCGAGGCGGACATCGACGTCGTCGCCGAGGCCAACGACGGGGACGAGTGCGTCGCGCTGGCCGAGACCCACATCCCGGACCTGGTGCTGATGGACGTCCGGATGCCGGGGACGACAGGGATCGAGGCCACCAAGCTGATCAAGGACAAGGTCCCGTCCACCAAGATCCTCATGCTGACCATCTCCGACGAGGAGGAGGACCTCTACGACGCGATCAAGGCGGGCGCCTCCGGGTACCTGCTCAAGGAGATCTCCATCGACGAGGTCGCCGACGCCATCCGCAGCGTCCACGCCGGCCAGTCGCTGATCTCGCCGTCGATGGCATCCAAGCTGCTCAACGAGTTCGCGATGATGGCCAAGAAGGACGAGGAGAAGCAGCAGATGCCTGCGCCCCGTCTGACGGACCGCGAGATGGAGGTCCTGACCCTCGTCGCCAAGGGGATGAACAACCGCGACATCGCCAAGGACCTGTTCATCTCCGAGAACACCGTGAAGAACCACGTCCGCAACATCCTCGAGAAGCTGCATCTGCACTCCCGGATGGAGGCCGTGGTCTACGCGGTCAGGGAGAAGCTGCTCGAGATCAAGTAGCGGACGGGTCCGGTCGGACCCGACGACGTGCGTCAGGGGGATGCAGGTGGAGGTCACGACATCGCCCCTGGTGATGCGTGAACGTGCCGCCCATCACCGGCTGGCGGGGCTGCGGGGGTTCGCCGTCGTCGTGGCGGTGGCGCTGGCCCGGGCGTTGCTGGTGGACGGCAGGACGCTCCGCCCTGCGATGGCCGTGGCCGCTGTCGTGCTGCTGGCCTACCTGGGCTGGGTACGTCGTCTGACGCAGAGGGTCGACCCGAGCGGCCTGGGTCGTCTGGTGGTGGCGCTGCAGGTCTGGGCGACCGGGATCGGCCTTGCCGCGGTCCTGCCCCCGCCGTGGGACCTCGTGAGCAGCTGGACGGGGGTGGTCGTGGGTTGCATCCCTGCGCTGGTGATGATGTCCCGCCGCTTCGAGGTCGCCCGTGCCCGCGGTGAGGACGTGGTCGACGCGGTCGTGGTGGGGCTCGGGACCGGGCTGCTGACCTATCAGGCCTGCCGGGCGGCCGCGGTGCCGTCGGGACGCAGCCTGACCCTCGGGCTGGTGATGCTCGTCACGGGCACCGTCGTCGGGCTGATCTTCTCGGCCACCCGCAGCCGCACCAGCCAGCCGGCGGTCGTGCGTGTGCTGGTCTGCCTGGGCGTCTCGATGATGGTCGGCAGCGGGGCCGGGTTCGTGGTGCTGGCACCCGACGCGGTGACCGGCACGACCCCGCTGTACTCCACCGTCGGGCTCGTCGGCCTGGCGGTGCTGGGCCTGGCCGTCGCGCAGGCGGTCGCGGCGGAGCAGCAGGACGTCGGCAACCGGTCCGGCCTGCTGGAGTGGGTCGGGCCCATGATGCTGGCGGCCGGCATCGCCGGGGCCCTGGGGGTGCTGGCCCTGGGGGGCCTGGTCGAGTCCGACGCGATCGGTGCCGCCGGGCTCGCACTCCTCCTCACCCTCCTGATCCCCCGCGGGTTCTCGGTCTTCGTGGGGCGCGAGAAGGCGATCCAGGCCAACGAGCGGGAGCGGCAGCGGCTGACGACGATGCTGGCCGACCTCGGTGGCGTGGTCTACGTGCTGGAGGGCGACGCCACCGTCCGCTGGCGGTCGACGCCGGCGCGCACGATCGGACCGGTCGGGTCCAACCTGCTGGACGTCATCGACGTCCGGGACCGACCGGCGTTCCTGGCGGCGCTGCGGTCGGTGCTGCGTGGCGGACCCGGCGACCGGGCGGTGGTGGAGGGGCGGGGCAGCTCGCGGCTGGTGGCGGACCGCTGGTACGAGGCGCTGCTGGTCAACCGCTGCGCCGACCCGGCGATCAACGGGGTCCTGGTGGTCGTCGAGGACGTCACACAGCGGCACCGTGACCGTGAGCACATGGCCACCATGGCCCGCACCGACGCCCTCACGGGGCTGGCAAACCGGCTGACGATCCGCGAGACCCTGGCCCGTCGGGTCAGGTCCGACGGGCCCGACCTGGCGGTCGTGTTCTGTGACCTCGACGGGTTCAAGGTCATCAACGACAGCCTGGGCCACCACGTCGGCGACCGGATGCTGCAGATGGTGGCGCGACGGTTCCAGGGCAGCCTGGACCCCGAGGACGTGCTGGGTCGGATCGGGGGGGACGAGTTCGCGGTCATCACCAGGCGCGACGTCGTCGTCGACCGGGCCGGCCGGATGCTGGCCAGCCTGGCCGAGCCCGTCCGGCTGGGCGCGCACGTGCTGCCGATCGCCGCCAGCATCGGCATCGCCCTGGCCGACGCCGAGGCCGACGCCGACGCGCTGATCCGCAACGCCGACGCCGCCATGTACCGGGCCAAGGAGCGCGGCCGGGGGCAGATCGCGATGTTCGACACCTCGATGCACGAGGAGGCCATGCGCCAGCTGTCGCTGACGGCCGACCTCGAGGACGCGATGCGTGACGGGCAGTTCAGGCTGGTGTACCAGCCGGTGGTGCAGACGGTGCTGGGCACCGCGCCCGGCCTGAGGCTGATCGACCCGACGGATCCGGTCGGGACGGTCGTCAGCTTCGAGGCGCTGCTGCGCTGGGACCACCCCGAGCACGGCGAGATCCTGCCCACCGCCTTCATCCACATCGCCGAGAAGGCCGGCCTGATCGGACGCCTGGGGACCTTCGTGATCGATGAGGCCTGCGCGGCGCTGGTGCGCCTGCGACGCCACCAGCCGCGGCTGACGATGGCGATCAACGTCTCGCCGATCCAGCTGGTGGACCCGGGCTTCGCCGCCCACGTGGGGCGGGTGCTGGACGCCCATGGCCTGCCGCCCGACTCCCTGGTGCTCGAGGTCACGGAGGGCACGGTCATCGACCACGAGGGACCGGCGATGCTGTCGCTGGGCCGGCTGCAGACGACCGGGATCGGTCTGTCGCTGGACGACTTCGGGACCGGCTACTCCGCGCTGGGCTACCTGGGGCGGATCGGCTGGACGGCGCTGAAGATCGACCAGTCCTTCGTCGCCGACGTCGTGCACGACAGGGGCCGCCGGTCGGTGGTCGCCGGCATCATCGAGATCGCCACGTCGCTGCAGATGATGGTCGTCGCGGAGGGCGTCGAGACCGATGCACAGCGCCGGGTGATGGAGGAGCTGCGCTGCCCCCTGATGCAGGGGTTCCTCTTCGCCCGTCCGATGAGCCTGGAGCAGGCCGAGGCCTCGTTCGTCGGCGTCTGACACGGGGTCCGTCCGGTCACGGGTGGAGGCCTCGCAGGGTGGGTGGGCAGGCGGATACCCTTGTCTGGACTCGATGCCCGGTCACCTGACCGTGGCCTTTGCCGACAACCCCACAAGGAACGGCCCACATGGTGCTCGACAAGCTGCTGCGTCTCGGTGAGGGACGACGTCTGAAGCAGCTCTGGAAGATGGTCGACCAGGTCAACGCGCTCGAGGACGACATGAAGCCGTTGTCCGACGCCGAGCTGGCTGCCAAGACCGATGCGTTCAAGGCGCGTCTCGCCGACGGCGAGACCCTCGACGACATCCTGTTCGAGGCGTACGCGACCGTGCGCGAGGCCGCCTGGCGGGTGCTGAAGCAGCGGCCCTTCGACGTGCAGATCCTGGGCGGGATCGTGATCCACCAGGGCGACATCGCCGAGATGCGCACCGGTGAGGGCAAGACCCTGACGTCCACGGCGCCGGTGTACCTGAACGCGCTGTCGGGCAAGGGCGTGCACGTCGTGACCGTCAACCCCTACCTGGCATCCCGTGACGCCGAGTGGATGGGGCGGGTCTACGGCTTCCTGGGCCTGACCACCGGCTACGTGTTCCCGCAGCAGGACAAGGTCAGCAA
>JBFKGB010000238.1:0-5966 GCA_041633535.1 Euzebya sp.
GCCGTGCACGGTGGACCTGCCGGCGCAGACCGTCAGGGCCGGCGACGTCGCCGTGGACTTCGACTTCGACGCCCACAGCAAGCACATGCTGACCAACGGTCTGGACCAGATCGGGCTGACGCTCGAGAAGGACGACGCCATCAGCGCCTTCGAGGCGCAGCGACCGGCGTTCATGCCTGTCACCGTCTGAGGCACGGGGGTCGGGGCCGGACGGGATCCTCGCCCTGACCCTCCACCCGTGCGACGCTGTGGTCATGGCAGCGCAGCCTTCCCCCCAGCCGGCGTCCCGACCACGCGTCCCCTCGCACGCCTGGACCTGGCTGCAACGCTCCCGTTCGGTCCTGGCCGAGATCGGGGGCCAGCTGTACGGCTCCTCCTCCGAGCAGTCGGTCCTGGACCGCCTCAAGCAGGACTACCTGGCCGACGAGTTCGTCCAGGACCTGGTCGCCCGTGTCGTGTGCGATGTGGCCTTCAACGGCCGCGTGCCCGACCGGCGGCCTGCTGGTGCCCGGTGGGACCGGGGGCTGACGTGGTGGGCGGCCCACCTGGCCGGGGTGACCCCCCAGGAGTTCGAGGCCCGCTCCTCCGGCGTCGCACCGCCACAGCCGGTCCTGTTCGGGCCGCCGCCCGACCCCACCCCTCCACCCACGCCGGTCCAGCCGACCCGTCGCAAGCCACTGGTCAGCGTCGAGCGCCGGGCCATGGTCCAGGCGCTTCGTGACGTGCTGGCGGCCGGGGACGGCCAGACGGTGCCGGCCGATGCCGTCCGTGCGCTGATCGTGCAGCTGGAGGGTGAGGGGTAGGCGACCTCATCGCAGGTCCGGCACCCGTCGGATCGGCCATGTGGGTGCCACATGGGGACCGGTGAGGTCGCCATGGACGGCTAGGATCGTCCGTCACCCTCACACTGATGCGACCTCAACTCACCTTCCGCCCCGATCCCGCGCGGCCCTCCGACGGCCGGCTCGTGTTCTTCACCCCTGCCGGCGATGACCTGGCGGAGTGCCACGCCCTCGTCGACGCCCTCGGGATCACCCACGCGGTCCCCGCCCAGGTCGACCTGGCAGTCCCCGCTGCCGGGTCGATGGCCGTGACGAGCCACAAGGTCCTGGAGGTCGCCGTCGCCGACGCGCTGCCGGCCCTGCTGGAGGCCGCACACGAGCGCAGCCTGACCGGCTCGGTGCGCGCCTACGGCCTGGCCACGCGCGTCGCGCTGTCCGCCGTCGGCTCGCAGCACGTCATGCCGCACCTGTACCTGGTGCCGACCGACGACGACACCGTCCAGGCCGAGAGCGGCTCGGTCGCCGACGCCATCGACGGCGGCGAGGCACCGCTGATCATCGCCCAGTGGCGGGTGGACCTGGAGGCCGACCCGGCGCTGTCCAGCGCGGTCGACCGCATCGTCGAGGCCGCGCCGCTGTCGGCGTCGGCGCTGGCGGTCGACGCGACGCACACCGCCGAGCCCCGGCCCCTGTTCGTGGCCTTCCTCGACGCCGTGGCCGACACGATCGTGCGCGCCCACGCCCCCGCCGCCTCGGGCCGTCCGCGTGAACGTCTGCTGCCCTGGACCACCCGCTGGGCCGAGGCGCTGGGCGACAGCATCGACCCGGTCGTGCCGCTGAAGCAGGACGGACCGGACCTTGCCGCCGCCATCGAGGGGTGGCAGGCCCGCACCGAGGGCGACGCCGTCCTGGTGCTGGACCTGCAGGCCCCCGACGAGCCGACCGACGGCTGGACGCTGACCTTCGCCGTCCGCGACCCCGAGGACACCGAGCACAGCGCCGCCGACGTGTGGGCCGACGAGGAGCTGGGGCTGACCGAGCCGCTCCTGGCCGGGCTGTCCCGCGCCGCCCGCGTCTTCCCGCCGCTGGACGCGGCGCTGGCCGACGAGTCACCGACCGAGATCCAGCTGGACCTGGACCAGGCCTGGCAGTTCATCGCCGACGCCACCCCGCTGCTGCAGGGCGCGGGCGTGCAGGTGTCCCTCCCCTCCACCCTGGCAGAGGACGGCATCACCGCCCAGATCAGGCTGACGACCGCCGAGGACGGCACCGTCGACGCCACCTGGGAGGTGTCGCTGGACGACCGCGTGCTGTCGGACGCCGAGATCGGCAGCTTCCTGGAGGCCGACGACACCCTGGGCTTCTACGGCGGCCGCTGGGTCAAGATCGACGACGAGACCCGTGCGGCGCTGATGGCCCGCGGCCGTCACGCCAGCATCGGCCAGGCCGAGGCCATCGCGCTGGCGCTGGCCGGCACCACCAGCGACGACTGGTTCGGCGAGGGCACCGCCGTCGGCCGGGTCGTCGTCGACGACCGCCTGGCCGACATCCTGGACGCGCTGCGCAACGCCGGCGAGCTGCAGGACGTCGCCGAGACGCCCGAGGGGTTCATCGGCGAGCTGCGGCCCTACCAGCAGCGCGGGGTGTCGTGGCTGCGGGGCATGGCCGACCTGGGCATGGGCGCGGTCCTGGCCGACGCGATGGGCCTGGGCAAGACCATCCAGCTGATCGGGCTGCTGGTCAGCCGTCCCGGCCCCTTCATGGTCGTGTGCCCCACCTCCGTCGTCGGCAACTGGCAGCGCGAGATCGCCAAGTTCGCCCCGACCCTCGAGGTCCTGCGGCACCACGGTCCCGAGCGGACCACCGACGCGGCGGACCTCGTGGACTTCGACGGCGTCCTGGTCACCTCCTACGGCACGCTGCGGCGCGACATCGAGCTGCTCGAGACCGTCAGCTGGGACATCCTCGCCCTGGACGAGGCCCAGCAGGTCAAGAACCCCACGACCGCCGCCGCCCAGGCCGTCCGTCGCCTGCCGGCCGGATCGGTCTTCGCCCTGACCGGCACGCCGCTCGAGAACCGCCTGGCCGAGCTGTGGGCCGTCATCGACGCGACCAACCGCGGGCTGCTGGGTGGCCGCTCGACGTTCACCAAGCGGTTCGTCGGCCCGGTCGAGGTGCGCCACGACGCCGCCGCCGCCAGCCGGCTGCGGCGCCTGGTCAGCCCGTTCATCATGCGGCGCACCAAGGACGACCCCGAGGTCGCCAAGGACCTGCCCGACAAGATCGAGCGCGAGGTCGCGTGCGGCATGACGCCCGAGCAGGCCGCGCTGTACACCAAGGTGACCGAGGAGTCGCTGGCCAGCCTGGCCGAGGCCGACGGCATCGGCCGTCGCGGCCGGATCCTGGCGATGCTGACCGCGCTGAAGCAGGTCACCAACCACCCGGCCCAGTACCTGAAGGAGCCCGGCCCCATCGTCGGGCGCTCGGGGAAGATGGCGGCGCTGCGCGAGATCGCCGAGGCCGTCGTCGACGCCGGCGACGCGATGCTGGTGTTCACCCAGTTCACCCGCATGGGTGACCTGCTGGCCGCCCAGCTCGAGGCCGACCTGGGCCAGAAGATCCCGTTCCTGCACGGCGGGCTGTCGCTGGGGCAGCGCGACAAGATGGTGGAGGAGTTCCAGCAGGGCGGCGGGTCGCCCGTGCTGATCATCTCGACCCGCGCCGGCGGGACCGGCCTGAACCTGACCGCCGCCACCCACGTCGTGCACTACGACCGCTGGTGGAACCCCGCGGTCGAGGACCAGGCCACCGACCGTGCCCACCGGATCGGCCAGACCCGGACCGTCGAGGTCCACAAGCTGGTCACCGCCGGGACGCTCGAGGAGCGGATCGCCGAGATGCTGGACCGCAAGCGTGCGCTGGCCGACGCCGTCGTCGGCGCCGGCGAGACCTGGATCACCGAGCTGGACGACGAGTCGCTGGCCGACCTGGTCCGGCTGTCCACCGACGCGCTGCTGTCGGACCCGACCGACGTGTCGGACCGTGCGGAGGAGTCGGTATGAACTGGGGCGACCGCTGGCGCGCCGTCCTGGGCGGCCCCGGCCACGACCTGCAGCGCCGCGTCCGGCAGGGCACGGCGACGTACCGCTCGGGGCGGTGCTCGGACGTCAGGCTGTCCATCGGCCGGGTCAGCGCACGCGTCCAGGGTTCACGGGCGACCCCGTACCTGGTCGAGCTGACGGTGCCCGTGCTGTCGGACGAGGACTGGGACGTCATCCTGGACCTGCTGGCCTCCCGCGTGCGCTACAGCGCCCGTCTGCTGGCCTCACAGGCCCCTGAGGGCCTCGAGGACGAGGCGGCCGAGCGCGGCGTCCAGCTGTTCCCCTCCATGGCCGACATCGGTGTGGCGGCGGGCCACAGCGGCGAGGACCCCTTCCCGGTGGCCGGCGCCGCCGTGTGGGAGGCCGTCGCCCACCGCCTGGACTCCAGCCCCTTCCCGCTGCTGCAGATCCGCGGGCGCGGGCGTGAGCGCGTGCTGCGCGACATCTCGCGCCGGCGCCGTGCCGGGTCCGAGGAGACCACCGAGGGCGTCGTCGTGTCCGAGCTGTCCCCGGTCGGCTGGTCCATGCCCCGCGCGTCCCTGGACAGCATCGCCATCCCCGGCGTCCGCCCGCCACGCATGAGCGTGCCCGGCCTGCGCGTCCTGGGCGAGCCCGACGGCTGGAAGGGCGCGCTGTCGCCCGCCGACCTGCTGGGCCCCATGGTCGAGGACGCCGCCGGCGCCGCCATGGACCTGCTGGAAGGCCGCACGGCCGACGACGAGTAGGGGTCGGGCGCCCTCCGGTTGGGTGGGGTTCGGCCGGGTGGGCGTGCGTTCCCCACCCGTTGTGGGGTGGCGCCGGTCCCGAGAGCCCGTTGGGTGGGGTTCGGCCGGGTGGGCGTGCGTTCCCACCCGCTGGATGTGGGGGAGGGGTGGGACCGTTGTCCACAGCCGCTGGCAGGTTCGTCGCGAGGCGGGCGCCGTGCCCGCCACAGTCGGGCCATGGCACTGACCCCTCCTCCTCCAGAACCCCCCGCCGTCGTCGCCGCCATCGCAGAGCAGCAGGGCGGGCACATCGCGACCTGGCAGTGCGTGCTGGTGGGGCTGTCGACGACGTGGGTCGACGAGCAGGCCGACCGGCGGGGCTGGACCCTGGTGCGGCGGGGCACCCACCGGCTGGGCGGGGTCGCGGAGTCCCCGGTCGGGTGTGCGTGGGCGGCCCTGCTGGCCATCGGCCGGATCGGCGCGATGGCGCGGGCACGACGTCATCTGGCTGAGGGACACGACGTCGTGACGGCAGCGGTCATGGCCGTGACGGACGGGGTGGCCGCCACCGCGTGGACGGGCGCGGTGGCGTTGGGCCACAGCCGTCCCTGGCCGGTCCGCCCCCAGGTCGTGGCCGGGCACGGCACGACGACGGAGCACCGTGACATCCGCCTGGTACGGACACGCGTCGGCCCGGTCACGTGGGAGGAGCGCGGTGGCCTGCCGTGCGCCCACCCCGAACGGGTCCTGTGGGACGCCGCCTGGGTCGGCCGGCGCCAGAGGGGGATCGTGCGCTCCGTGCACGACCTCGCCATCCACCTGGACCGGACCAGGGTGCTGAGCGTCTCGGAGGTGGTCGGGGCCGTCGCCGAGCCGTCGGCCTTCGGGCTGCCCTCCCGGGTCCCCTGGCCGCTGCAGGTGGCCGCCGAGAGGCTCGCGCCGGGCTTCTCGCACTCCGGGCTGGAGGCGCGGTGGCGGGCGATCGCCACCGGGATCGCAGCGACCCTGGGGATCGAGCTGGAACCGCGGCCCTACACGGTGTGGCACGACGGACAGCGGATCGCCGAGGCCGACATCGCCGCACCCCTGCTGCGATGGGACGCCGAGGTCGACGGTCCCCACCACGACACCCTCGAGATGCGGCGCCGCGACCGAGGGCGGGACCAGCGGATGGACGGGATCGACTGGATCACGACCCGCTACCACCACCGGCTCAGCGACGAGGAGTTCGCCGACCGCTGGACCGCCGACGCCATCCGCATCGTCGAGCAGCGCGGCCGGCGCGTCGCCTGAGCCCCCGCCCCCTCACACGCGGGCCCGGCCCCGCGCAGGACTGGGTGGGGTTCGGCCGGTTAGGCGGGCGGACCCCACCCAACCGC
>JBFKGB010000239.1:0-5943 GCA_041633535.1 Euzebya sp.
CAGCTGGCTGAGGACGCGCTCGCCCTCGCCCCCCTCGCCACGACGGCGCATGGTGACCTCCTCGATGCGGGCCAGGGCGGTCAGCTTGCCGTCGGCGGCACGACGCACCATCACGTCGGCGTACCCGGCCACGAGCGACACGAGGGCCTGGAGCCGCTCGAGGATGCGGGTCTGCTCGGCGTTCGGCTGCATGCCGATGCCGGCCTCCTCGGCCATGCGCTGCATGGCGTCGGGGTCGCTCAGCAGCTCGGGGCCCAGCCCACCCATCTGCTGTGTCAGCGCGGACGGGTCGATCTCGGCGGCTGCGGCGAACCGTCCCATCTCGCCCGTGAGGTGCGGCATCAGCCAGCCGACGCCGGCGAACACGCGGCGGTGCAGCGCCTCGCGCAGGGCCAGCCAGAACCGGACCTCGTCGGCGGAGATGCCGTGGTCACGGGCCAGCAGCCCCGCCTGGTCCCCGACCGTCGAGGCGATCTCGGGCGGAAGCGTCGGCACGCCCAGGTCGTAGCCGCCCAGCAGCTGGCCGGCCAGGTGGCCGGCGATCGTCCCGACCTGCATGCCGGTCAGCATCGCGGTCATCGGCGTCATGGCGCCCTGCAGACCCGACAGGCCGGCCATGCCCCCCGGCAGCTGGTCGGCCAGGCCCTTGCCCAGCGCCTCCTGCATGCCGGTCGCGATCGGCTCGACGTACCGGGCGATCCCGCCCTTGTCGGCGGCGCGGACCACCCACTCCTGCGCCGTCAGGGCCAGCGCCGGCCCCTGCACCGCCTCGAGGGTGGTGTGCGGGTCCAGCCAGGACTCGGCCACACGGACGGCGTCGGCCCACGCGGCCTGGTCGGCGTCCACGCCGATGGCCAGCTGTGGCTCGCCCGCGATGCCGGCCGCCACCTGGCGGGCCAGGTCCCAGTTCACCGGGCCGCCCTGCCAGGACATCAGCTTGCTCAGCTCCTTGAACAAGGGGATGTTGGAGAGGGCCTCGGGGTCGAACCCGAAGCCGCCGAAGTCGAAGTCGTCGCCTGCCATGGGGCCATGGTAATGATGTGGTGTCGGCGCCGGACGACCGGCCCCTGATCGGAGCAGAACGTGACCAGCAGAGCGGTAGCAGTCGTCGGCGTGGCCTCGCCCGTCGGTCGGGCGGTGCTGTCCCGCCTGGCCGCCGTCGACGGGCTCGACCGGGTCCTCGCGGTCGATGCCGAGACCCCTCCGATGCTGCCCCCGCGCGTGACCGCCCGGATGATGGACGCCCGGGACCGCCTGCTGCCGCTGGTGCTGGACGACGTCGACGTCGTGGTGCACTGCGCCTTCAGCGACGACCTGTCAGCGTCGGCCGACAGCCTGTACGGGATCAACGTCGGCGGGACCCGCAACGTCCTGGAGGCGGCGTCCAAGGCCGGTGTGGAGCACCTGGTCGTGATGTCCACGACCATGGTCTACGGCGCACACCCGGACAACCCGCTGCCGCTGACGGAGTCCGCCGTCGTCCACGCCAACCCCGGCTTCGCCTACGCCTACCAGCGGCAGCTGGTCGAGGAGATGGTCCAGGAGTGGGCGGCCCGCCACCCCGCCACCACCGTGACGGTCCTGCGGCTGGCCCCCGTGATGGGCCCCGGCGTGGACTCCGCCGTCGTCCGACGGCTGCAGGCCCCGCGCCTGCCGGTGCCCCGTGGGCTGGGGGCGCCCTGGCAGCTCGTGCACGTCGACGACGTCGCGGCCGCCACCGAGCTGGTCGTGCGCGAGGGGGTCGGGGGCACGTTCAACGTCGCGGCCGACGGCTGGCTGAGCGCCACGGAGGTCGCCACCTACCTGGGTCGCCCGCTGGTCGAGGTCGGCCACGCCACCGTCGAGGAGGTCATCGGCCGTGCCTGGCGGCTCGGCCTGTCACCTGCGCCGCCCGAGGTCGCGCCCTACCTGCTGCACCCCTGGGTCGCCGACAACGCGGCGCTGCGTGCGCGGGGGTGGACCGTCTCGCGGTCCAACCGCGAGATCCTCGCCGAGTTCGCCGCCGCCAACGCCGACGTCATCGCCGTGGGACGGCTGACCTTCAGCCGCAGGGGGCTGCGCGCCACCGGCGCCGGGCTGACCGGTCTGCTGCTGCTGAGCCTGTGGCGCCTCGTGCGTCGTGGCTCACCCGGCCCCTCCGAGGCCACACCACCCGCTGACCCCTCCGGCGTGACGTCGTGACGTCGGCACCCGTGACCGTCGACCGGCCGGTGCGCCGCCACACGGGGATCAGCGCCGCACCGCTGTCGCTGGACGACGCGACTGCCTTCGTGGCCGACCCCGCGGCAGGAGCGACCGTCACGTTCACCGGTCTGGTGCGCGACCACGCGCCCGACGACGCCGAGCACGGTGAGGGCACCGGCCGTTCCCGTGGCGTGCGCGGCCTGGACTACGAGGCCTACACCGAGGTGGCCGACGCGCGGCTGCAGGCGCTGGCCGAGGAGGTGGCCACCCGGTGGCCGGACCTCTGCGCGGTCTGGGCGGTCCACCGGGTGGGGCAGCTGGACGTCGCCGACGTCGCCGTGGTCGTCGCCGTGTCCAGCCCGCACCGGGACACCGCCTTCGACGCCGGGCGGTACCTGATCGACACGCTGAAGGCCACCGTGCCGATCTGGAAGAAGGAGCACTGGGCCGACGGTGGGTCCCACTGGCCCGGGACCGACTGAGCCGACGGGTGGGCCGGACTGTCGGACAGGTGACCTTCCGGCACCTGCGCGTTCCTGACGGTTACCCTTCGCCACCATGTCCGGTCTCCTCGCGTTCATCGTGCTCGGCGGCGCCGCCTGGTTCGTCATGCTCCTCGCCGGCGGCGGTCGCACCAGCCGCGAGCCCATGGACTCCGTCAACGAGTTCGCCCGCGCGATGAGCGCCCTGGACCCGACCGCGGTCCCCCGCCCACGGCGCTGAGCAGGCACCCCGGACGGGCGTCGGCCTGACGCCGGGTACCGTTCCCCCCGATGAGCGGTGACTTCGCGATCGACCTCGGCACGGCCAACACGCTGGTGTGGGCACGTCGCCGCGGCATCGTCCTGCGCGAACCCACCGTGGTGGCCGTCGACATCCGCAGCGGCAAGGTGACCGCCGCCGGGCTGCGGGCCTACGACGCCGTGGCGACCGCGCGCCAGCCCGCGCAGCTGGAGCGGCCGCTGACCGGCGGGGCGGTCACCGACTTCGCCATGACCTCCAGCATGCTGCGGCTGCTGTTCGAGCGTCTCGGTGTGAACCGCTTCAGCCGCTCGCGGGTCCTGATCAGCGTCCCCTCGGGCGTCACCCCCGTCGAGCGGCAGGCGCTGCGTGACGCCGCGCGCGAGGCAGGCGCGTGGAAGGTCTTCCTGATCGAGGAGCCGATGGCCGCGGCCCTCGGCGCCGGCCTGCCGGTCCAGGACCCCGTCGGATCGATGGTCGTCGACATCGGCGGCGGCAACACCGAGGTCGCGGTGATCTCCCTGGGCGGCGTCGTCGTCAGCAAGGCCGTGCGCGTCGGCGGGTTCGACCTGGACCAGGCCCTGCAGGAATGGGTGCGTGACCACTTCGACATCGCCATCGGCGACCGGACGGCCGAGGAGCTGAAGATCGCGCTGGGCCGGGCCTTCCCCTCCTCACCCGCCGCGGTGGCGGAGGTGCAGGGGCGCGACCTCGAGAGCGGGCTGACCCGCACGGTGCGCATCGACTCCGAGCAGATCCGTCAGGCGCTGGAGCGCGCGACCGCGACCATCGCCGGGGCCGTCATCGACACGTTGTCGGAATGCCCCCCGGAGCTGGCCCAGGACGTCATGGCCGGCGGCATCCTGCTGGTCGGCGGCGGCGCCATGCTGCAGGGACTCGACCAGCGGATCACCGCCGAGACCCAGGTCCGCGTGACCGTGGCCGAGGACCCGCTGGACGCCGTGATCACCGGTGCGGGCGCGGCCATCGACGCGGAGTGGGACCTCGGGACGCTGTTCAGCGCCTGAGGTCTTCGACGCTCAAGTCGCGGTCCGGGTGTGCCGATGACCGGGCGTAGGCATCCGCTCCCACACGAGGTATTCGTTCCGATGGACCACCTGATCCGTTTCCAGACCGCGGAGGGCATCGACGGCTCTCACTACGCCGCGAGCCTTGACGAGGCCGTGTCGTTCGTCGAGCACCTGCGCAACACCGAGGGTGCCAAGGACGTGCGCCTGTACCGGCTGACCGAGGTCCCGCTGGAGTTCCGCACCTACTACCGGGTCGAGATCGGCGCGTCGGCGCCCGCCGCCGCGCCCCTCGCCGAGGTCGAGGAGCCGGTGATGGTCCCGGAGCACCACCCGGTCGCGCCGGTCGCGGCCATCGACATGGGCCCCATGACCCCGGCCGAGCTGTCGGAGTCCGCCGCCGCCAACAGCCGTCGTCTGTTCTCGCGGACCTGATCCACACCGCGACCGGGTCGGCTCACCCGGGTCGGTGACCCCGCCCGTACACTCTCCCCTCCATGGTCGGGGTCCCTTCTGCGCTGTACCTGGCGGCCGGGCTGCTGGCGTTCGCAGCGTCCGTCGGCCTGTCCTTCGCGCTGCTCGCAGGCAGGGGGCCTGCTGACGGCCAGGGTGGACGTCTGCGTCTGGTCGGCGTCCTCGGCGCCGCGGTCTACGCGGTCGGCTTCGTGCTGGCCGGCGGCCTGATCGGGCCCGTCGAGCTGCGGGTGTGGACACAGGTGGCCGGTCTGGCCGGGATCCTGGTGGGCGTCGGCGCCGCCGACGTGCGGGCGGCCGGGGGGCTGGGGCTGGTGGTCGGGCTGGCACCGACGCTGCCGTCCACCGTCGCCGCCGGGCTGGCGGGGCTCTCCGCGGCCCGGATCGCCACCGGCGGGCGCGCCGCCCTGCTGCTGTCCGGCGGTCTCGGCGCCATGGGGGTCGCCCATGTGCTCGAGCCGACACGGCCGACGCTGTCCGCGATCGCCACGATCATCGGTGCGCTGCTGGTGGACGGCTGGCTGCTGCTGGTCAGCAGCCGACGGATCCTGGCCCGCCTGCTGACCGCGTTCGCCGCAGCGCTCCTCGCCATGGCCATCACGTTGGCCGCGGTGCTGTCCACCGTCTCGACGGCGCAGCTGACGTCGGAGGAGCTGGACCGGCTGGACCGGCTGGCCGGCCAGCTGACCGCCCAGGTGCAGACCTGGCCCGCCGACGCCATCCAGGCCGCCCAGCCGCTGTCGCGGTCCGTCTCGACCCTGGTGGGCACCGAGCTGACGCCGCTGGAGGCCGCCGACCTGTACGCGCTCAGCCTGTCCTCGCAGGACTTCTTCGTGGCCGTCGACGCGACCGGGCGTGTCGTCAACAGCCACCCCGAGTCCCTGGGCGGCGCCATCACGCTGGCGCTGGCGGGGGACCCGCTGGTGCAGCAGCTGCGCGAGGGCGCGGGGCCGGGGGAGGCCGGGGGCCTGGTCAGCAGCGGACAGACCGTGGTCGGCTTCGGGGCCGTCGCCCTGGTGGCCGAGGACGCCCGTCCCGAGGCGCCTCCCTCGGGTGTGCTGGTGACCGGCCGCCTGGTCGACGGACTGTGGGCCGCCCAGCAGTCGGTCGCGCTGGACGTCGGCGTGATCGGCGTCGTCGGTGGCGAGGTCGTCTTCAGCACGGGCCGGGACGATGATGACGCCGCCCCCGCCGACGCGGAGGCCGTGGTGGAGGGCCTGGGGGACCGCAGCAGCGCCGACCTCGGCGTCGACGGGCAGGTCCTGTTCGCCGCCGCAGCACCGCTGACCGACCCCGAGCGGGGCGTCACCCTGGGTCGCCTGGTGACGACCTCGACCCCCCAGGTCATCGCCGCGCTGGACAACGCACAGGCCCGCCGTCTGTTCACCGTGACCCTGCTGGGCGGGGCCCTCGCGCTGCTGGCCGCCGCGGTCGTCACCCGCCGGTTCGTGCGCCCCATCGCCCAGCTGACCGCCGTCGCCGAGCGCGTCGGCGCCGGCGACCTGACCGGCCGGTC